>JAKFUW010000004.1 GCA_021732545.1 Alphaproteobacteria bacterium
GTCAATCGCTGGGTGTCGTTTGAAACCTGGTATGATGCCAAACATGCACCTGCATTTTTAAAGCGCTTTAAATTTACGCTGGATGATGACCCACATTGGAACGTGTTGGACAAATGGGTGGAAGGCATGGCGCAATTATTTGCTCCGCAGATAGAATGGTTATTGCAGCAGCGCGATGTAACCATTGCGGCGCATCAAACGAAGTACCCCAATAAGAACGCCTACAAAGACCACAAGATTGAAGAACTCTCCGAGATTTCGATTGATTTGGCCAACCAGATTCAATGGATTGCTCAACCTCGTTAATATCAACCTCGCTTTAAGGAATTTTTACATGAACGTTTCTCCCAAAAAATTAGTACTTATCATGGCGGCGGCATTGCTGTTGCCGCTTCAGGCCATGGCTGCCGAAATTGCTCACAGCACCGTGGGTGTTCAAGGCTATGATCTGGTAACGTATTTCGGAAAAACCGGCCCGCAAAAAGGCAATGGCAACCATGTGGCTGCCTATGAAGGTGTCAATTATTTGTTTGCTACCGACGCCAACAAAAAAACCTTTCAAGCATCTCCCGCAAAATATCTGCCTGCCTATGGTGGTTGGTGCGCGATTGGCGTGACCTTCAACAAAAAAATCATCAGCGACCCGCTGGCGTGGAAAATTGTCGATGGCAAATTGTATCTGAACCTTGATTCAAGCGTTCAGAAATTGTGGATGAAAGACATTCCCTGTAACATCACCAAAGCCGATACCATCTGGAAAACCATCGCCGATAAAGACCCATCAGCGCTTTAATCACTGATTTTCCTCTGTGAGCCTTACACCCCAGCCCCGAAAAGGCTGGGGTTTTGGTTATTAAGTCTTCGTGCATGCACTCTTGTCAGCTTGTTAGCGCCATGTTAAAGATGCGAATCTGATGGACTCCAGAGGTATAGAATGGTTGAAACCGAGCACAGATTTAATAATAAATCGATTGTGTATGATTTATACCGTCCCCCATACCCAGATGCTATTATTGAGGCCATTCATACTTCGGTAAAACCGAATTCAGTCATCGCAGATATTGGAGCTGGAACTGGTTATATAACCTTGCCACTAGCAAAAAATGGTCACCACGTTATTGCTGTAGAACCCAACGATGAGCTGCGATCAGCACTTGAAGCAAAAGTAGCAAGGGATCTAACATTAAACATTCGTTCGTTGAAAGGTAAGGCTCAGTCAACAACGTTAGCAGAACACAGCGTGGATATGATTACAATGGGGAATGTGGCACATTGGCTGGATAAAAAACCTGAAACACATTTGGCGTGCTTGCGTGAATTTGATAGAATCCTCAAGCCCTCTGGAAAAATATGTGCGGCATTTACTCATCCCGCAATATCAAATTCTTGGATTTCAGATGTTTTTGAGCTGGCAAAACAGTATGACCCTAATTTTGACATCGATATGATATCCGCAAGTTTTACGAATCCAGAGCATCACGCACTGTCATTCATGCAAGCACCAGAAAGCCAAACAAACGTGACCTTTGCACGCGAAATGACACAGCAAGATTTTAAAGGTTTTCTGTATAGCCTTAGTTTTTGCGACTCTCGAATGAGTGCAGACCTCGATAAAATCTTCGATCGCCATTCCAAAGGCTGTAAAATCTCGGTTGTGTTTGACTCGATCAACTTTGTTGGTCAGCCCAAAAAATTGCTTCATACCGCGCGTGAAGATACCTCGCCTGCTATAGGTCGGTAACATTGTTATATCCCCCTAACTTTTCAACGCATGACTTGTCAGCTTGTTAGCGCCATGTTAAAGATGCGCTCTTGTTCACGGATCATGAGGAACCATGTTTGATTCTGTCTTAGTTGCCAATCGCGGCGAGATCGCCGTTCGCATCATGCGCACCGCCAAACGTATGGGCATGCGCACCATCGCGATTTATTCCGAAGCCGATACCAACGCCATCCATGTGAAGGAAGCCGATGACGCGGTGTATGTGGGTCCGTCGCCTGCGTCGGAGAGTTATTTGCGTGTGCCGGCTTTGCTCGATGCGATTGACCGCAGCGGTGCGCAATGCGTGCATCCGGGCTATGGATTTTTATCCGAAAATGAAGCCTTTTCAAAAGCCGTCACTGATATGCGCGTGGCGTGGGTGGGCCCACGGCCTGACGCGATTCATAAAATGGGTGATAAAATTGAATCGAAAAAAATCGCACTGGCCGCAGGCGTCAACACCGTGCCAGGCGTGCTTGATTCGGTCACCGATTTAGGCGAGGCGCGCAAGATTGCCGCAGGCATCGGCTATCCGGTGATGATCAAAGCCGCAGCGGGCGGCGGCGGTAAAGGTATGCGCGTGGCACACAACGATAAAGAACTCGAAGAAGGCATCGGCATGGCCGCATCCGAAGCGAAATCGAGCTTTGGTGACGCGCGGGTGTTTATCGAGAAATTCTTCATCAATCCGCGCCACATCGAAATTCAAATATTAGCGGATGGTCATGGCAATGTAGTATCCTTAGGGGAGCGCGAATGTTCGATTCAGCGCCGCCATCAAAAGGTGATTGAAGAAGCGCCATCGATGTTTGTAACGCCCGAAAAACGCGCGATGATGAATGCGCAATCGATCGCGCTGGCAAAAGAAGTGAACTATATGTCGGCAGGAACCATTGAGTTCATCGTCGATCAAAGCGGCGAGTTTTATTTTCTGGAAATGAACACGCGCTTGCAAGTGGAACACCGCGTGACCGAACTGATTACCGGGCTGGATTTGGTCGAGCACATGTTTCGCATTGCCGCAGGTGAAAAACTGTCTTTCACTCAAAGTGACGTGCAATGCAATGGCTGGGCGTTTGAATCGCGCATCTATGCCGAAGATCCCGCGCGTGGGTTTTTGCCCTCCACAGGGCGCATCATCCGCTACCAAGAACCGACACCCAAACCAGGCAGCACGTTAGTGGTGGATAGTGGTATTTATGAAGGCGGCGAAGTGAGCATGTTTTACGACCCGATGGTCGCCAAAATCTGCACCCACGCGCCCACCCGTGATGCCGCGATTGACGCGATGCGCGTGGCGCTGGGAGAGACCATTATTCGCGGCATTGCGCATAATATTTCATTCCTCGATGCGGTGCTGGCGCATGATCGTTTTCGCAGCGGCGATATTTGCACCAACTTCATTTAGCAGGAA
>JAKFUW010000256.1 GCA_021732545.1 Alphaproteobacteria bacterium
AAGCAGGCACCGATAAAACCCGCCTGTTAAAAGCCAACATTTGGCTAACCGACATTTCAACCTTCGCCGAGATGAACAAAGCGTGGGACGGATGGGTGGTCGCAGGCAAAACCCCTGCCCGCGCCACGGTGGAGGCCAAGCTGGCCGCCAAGGGCTATGACGTAGAGATTATGGTTGAGGCCGCAATTTAGACAGTAAATTAATTTTATTTCCCCCCATTCACATCATTGTCATCCTGAATTTATTTCAGGATCATTTCGAAAAGATCCCGAAACACGTTCGAGATGACAAATGGGGAAGTATAAAGCAAAGCAACGATAACGCGCGCTTATTTCACAATCGCTTTGAGCATCCACAGGCTTTTTTGATGCACCTGAATGCGGCCAATCGCCATATCCTGCGATTCATCGTCGCCGGCTTTCACGGCTGCTTTTTTGGCTGCCTGAGATGATTTCACCACCGATTCATGCAGCGCAATCAGATTCGCAATCATGCGGTCAGCGGTTTTGTCTTTGTCGGTTTCTTTGTTGAGCGGATTGGAAAGATTTTTCACCGCTTGCAACATTTCGGCATAGTGATCGGGTAGTGCATAGGCATCGAGTGCGCGGATACGCTCAGCAATTTCGTCGATTGCGGCGAACATTTCGGTATATTGTTGCTCGAATAAAGTGTGCAGACTAACAAATTGCTGGCCCTCCACATTCCAATGATAATTGTGGGTGAGCAAAAACAATGCATAGGTATCTTTAAGCAGATGCTGCAAACTTTCAGCGACAGGATTGGCATGAATTTTGGTTACTTTTGCGGATGATTTAGCCATGAGTTTCTCCCTTAAATAATTTAAGGCATGTTAGTCCAACCCGCATTAAAAGTCCATCAGCAGATAGGGGTTACGCATAAAAAAATGATAAAGAATCAGCGGATTTATAACCTAGCAACCAATCCACGTTTTTTGCTATCACCCACCTGCACCGCCGCCATCGCAGCGATATCGGGGTTGGTCACATCGGTTGCGGCATTATGGATTGGTGCTGGCGCCATTGTAAAAATCTGAGACCAATTGTTCATTCAGTTGGGTTGCCTGTGCAATTACGATGGTGGCAAGGTTGGCGCCTGCCAGATCAAGCGCATAGTTCGTGCTGGCGGCCGCAATATCGGTATCGGCGAGCCTAGCATGAGCAGCCGATTGCTGGGTGATGCGGTTGGTGATGCTATCGGTAATGCTGTCGCTTTGCGATAGCAGGCTGCCAAGATAGGCGCGGTGGCTGGTAATGATGTGCTGCGCGGATTTCAATTCGCCAAAGGCCTGCTGAGTGGCGTCTTTGGTGCGGATATTAAGCGTCGCGGGTGCGAAAAAAAGATTGTTTAGTGTGGCATCGACAATGGTGTAAACGAGCTTCTGGTCGGATTTATCCGAAATCTGATATTCCAGGCTTTTGATGAAGCTATCTTCAAACTGGCCAGATGAAGACACCAGCTCCAATGTACCATCGGAAAATTGGAGGCGTTCGACATGGATCAGCTGGTCAATACCGCTGGGCGATCCGGTGCGATTGTCGGTGATGCGATAGTTTTGATCGCCCAGTTGGGTGATGGTGTAGTCGCTTTGCTTGCCGTCATATACCGCTGTATCGTAACCCTCGCCGCCATCGATGGTATCATTGCCATCTGTGTTGGTGTTTACATAGGATAATACGGTGGTTCCCAGCGGATTTCCACTGGTGAGGCTGCTGGTGACAAGCAGGCCTTCTTGCCCGATATTTTCAAAATAGACCAGCCTGAAATCATGACGGCCTGCGCTCAGCGCGACCGATCCGGTGGAGGTTCCAAAGCCGCGGATACCAGGAAATTGTGTGACGGTGGCGCCATCGATCTCAAGCCCGAATCCATCATCTGATCCCACACTAAACGAATAGGTGCCTGCTGCTGCCACGTCAATCGATCCTTGAAATTGCAACACAACCCGATTGGCGGTTGTAGCCGCAAGTGCCGGTGGGTTCAGTGTGGTCGCGTCGGTTCCTAGCAACGCACCTATGGTACTGGTTTGTATATTGGGTGCACCACTCGGATAATCGAGCGATCTAGCAGTAAATGTACCATTGGGCGTATTGCTAGCAATGATGGTTTCTGCTTGCGCCAATGTGCTGATCGCTACGCCCGATAGATAAATCGACCCTTGCAAGCCCAAAGTGGTGAGCACACCAGCGCGAATCTGATCATTACCCGCCTGTGCGCGCACGACGTCGTTGCCGTCATTGGGGGTAATGTCATCATCTAGTTGCGCACCATCGATGGAATCGGCAGCGATGGTGCCGGTGATGGATGATCCAGTGCCCGCATTGGGGTTGAGGGCCGGTATCACGATTGGCCCTGCCAGAATGGGGATGCCGTTAAACCGTGTTTCTTTAGCAAGCCGATCGATTTCCTCTTTGATCTGCTGGAATTCGATATCGATGAAAGCACGATCGGAATCGGGTAACCCAGATGCGGATTGCACGCTGAGCGATAGCAATCGATCGATGGCGTTTGAAATACCACTCAACCCGCCATCGCCCACTTGCAGCAACGAGGAAGCCTCAAGGCTGTTATTGCGCGCACTGCGCAACGCCACATTCTGATAGTTCAGCTTTGTCGCAATCGACAGCGCCGCCACATCGTCGCCCGCACGCTGCAGGCGCTGACCCGAGCTCAACTGCGCAACCGAACCGCCAAGCGATGCGAGCCGCTTGGACAAATTGCTGATATATCCGTCATAAACTGGATTCAGTCCGAAAAGCTTCATAGCAGATTACCGCTTTTTTATTATTATCATTTTCAATATGTTACGCTGTTTTTTTGTCGCACTTACTTTGCTTAGGTGTTGATTTAATACATCCTGTTATGCTATCGAAAAAATATAGATTTATGCCTTACTTTGCATATTTCATGCCAAGCTTTTATTTTAGAGTTTTGTGATGTTGGTGGAATCAATTTACGAGGGGGAATCTATCAATTTTACTAATCGTCGCCTGATGGCGGCAGCCTATCATAACCTTCTCATATTTTGTCGGGAAACAGCCCCGGCATCCATTGGCCAGCTAGGGCAGCGGGAAACACCAGCTGCAGCGGTGCGCGGTTGCTATCTGCGCGTATCACCTCCGCCTCAAGCAATGATGACACCACCCGCCGCGCTT
>JAKFUW010000036.1 GCA_021732545.1 Alphaproteobacteria bacterium
GTCGATAACATCTGCACGCGCTCGCGCCACATTTTTTCCGCAATCTCGTTGGTGCGGCAAAAGGCGCTCAGCAAATTCACGATTTTATCGACGATTTCTTCAAAATACATCTCGGTAAAAGCAGGCCCACCAAATTTTTCCGACATGTTCATCACGCCATAAGGCAACGAGAGCCAGTCTTGAATCAGATGGCGCTTGTGCGAATCGATCGGCGCGTCGGCATCGATTTTCACCCACATAAATTCGGTCGATCCGCCGCCAATATCGAAGGCCAGCGCAAAGCGTGTGTCGCGTTGCAGCAAGGATGAACAGCCCAAAAAGGCGAGCCTGGCTTCTTCTTCGTTCGAGATAATATCGAGCGTTAGTCCCAGTTCGCGCTCCACTTTTTTCACGAACATATCGGCGTTGCCAGCCCTGCGGCACGCTTCGGTGGCCACATAGCGGCCCTTGGCGATATCGTAGCGCGAGAGTTTCGTTTGGCACGCTTTGAGCGCCTTGATGGTGCGCGACATGGCGTCTTCCGAGAGTTCGCCCGAATCTGATAAGCCCTCGCCCAAGCGCACAATGCGCGAATAGGAATCGATGACTTTGAGGGTTTTGTGCTGGCAGGTTTGCTGAAAAATCGGCTTGGCAATCAGCAATCGGCAGTTGTTGGTGCCAAGGTCAAGCGCGGCAAATAGCTCGGATGGTGCCACATCTTTGGCATCGCGGTGGGTGTGCAGCGGCTCGTCGATCGGTTCCATAACCGCAGATTATCAGGAAATGCCGCCAATAGCGATGAGATTTTGTGGAAGATTGGTGCCTACGGTTTTGTCATCCTGCGAGCCGAAGGCTGCGCAGGATCTCGCAGATGCTGCGCTCTCGCTTAGCGAGCCGCAGCATGACAACAGCTTTCAGGGGAGTCGGCAAGCGCAATGCGCGAGGGCGGGGGTTGACTAAAGTGGCTTAAATTAAGAACTGCCCGCTTTTGGAGTCGTCATTGCGAGGCGGCTTTTTAAGTCGCCGTGGCAATCCATCTGTTGTTCATTGGCCAAGGTGGATTGCTTCGCTAGGCGCTCGCAATGACCGCCTTGGGGAATGATTCAGTGAAACGATTATACATGCCATCCTCCCCTCAAGGGAGGGCGAAGAAAGTGCGGCACAAAACAAAGGCGCAAGCATTGCTGCTCGCGCCTTGTGGTGTTGAGTGGATTTCCCGAGTAGGGGGGTCAATTAGCTCCGCGCCCAACTACTTTTGCAGGTGCCGCGTATCCTGCTGCTGTGGGAGGAACAACAACACCATTATCATTGGCGCTTACTTTTGCACTACCACCTCGTGCTTCTAGTGCGCCTGCGAGAGCGCTTTGCTTGATACCACCATCTGGAATGTTTCCGAATAAAGATTTAGCAGCATCACTTTCGATTACCTTACCTTTAAATTCAACTTTAGGGTTTAAGATGGCATAGGCGTAAGCAAAGCTGTATGCCATTGCTGGACGGATAGGAACATCGGGATATGAATTATCTCCGATGTCATACGACATTGATGCCTTTCCAGCGAGTGCTGCATTGACATAGGCAGTTAAAAAATGCTGTGGATCAATTTTATCACGATTGGGATCATTTGCAAAAAGTTTGCTAGTTATGTTTTTAACTACAGCAAGCATTTTAGGTTTGTCTGTTGCCATTAAAAGTTTTAGGCTTTCATTGCACATGTAAGTTGCTTCATCTGGTTGCGTTGGCGTTGTACTTGCGCGAAATGTATGTTTGATGTTTCCTACAGCGCAGAATTGAACTAATTCGCTTATGGTTCCGCGATCTTTATTTAGTAACACTAATCCTTTTGCGCGCTCAGATATCTCAGATGTCATTTTTATCTCCATGTATTAATTAAACATGAAGACAACATAGCAATCTATGAAGTCAGTTGTATGACAGTTTGATGAAGTTTAAGCGACGTGTGCGGCTTTGCCATCTCCATCTGGTTTTTTACCAGCGGTTTGGGTTTGAGTTTCATCAGCGTCTTTGAGGTCTTTAGAGCCGCTCTCTATGATAGTATTAGCGGCTACCGTCACTTCAACCTTTGCTTTATTAGAGAGTATTTCAGGAAGCGATGAAGGTAATACAGCCTCAGATTGCTTCTTTGGGCCTGCAACCATCGGCGCATCCTCAATATCTATCATGGAGATGACTGTTACATCGCCACTTCCTATATCACCAACTACTTGTGCACTTTGGACTGTAGTTGTTTTTGCGATTCGCGCTTGAGCTTGCGTTGTACGTTTTGCCTCTTCCATTGCACGTTTTGCCAAAATTTCTTGCTGTGTTTTTAGCGCGACGGTTTCTACATTAGCTGCGGCGATTTGTGAATCCAGCGCTGCGAGTTTAGCGTTACGCTCAGGTGAATTAGGCTGAGCAGCCAAGACATCATGTCGAGCAGTGAGGCCTTCGGTATGCTCGGCGAGTTTTTTGCTTTTGGCTTCTTGAACAGTTTGCAGTGTTTCTCTGGCTTTTGCTGCTGCTTGCTGTGCCTCGGCCACAATTCTGTTTGCTTCGGCTTTGGCGGCTTCGAGTTTGGCAGATGCTTCCCGAAGTCTGTCAGCTTCTTTGTGATCACCACGCGCGATTGCCGCATCCAGCGCTTTTTGTGCGTTTTCAGCAGCTGTTTTGGCAGCCTCTGCATCTACCTTGAAGGCATCCACTTTAGCATCGGCGACATCTACCAGAGCGGTTGCAGCGCCAAGTATATCGCCTCTTTTTTCAGCATCCTTACGTCTTTGGTCTGCTTCTTTAGCTTTGGCCTCGGCTTTAGCACGATCATCTTTGAATTTATCCATCTGGCTTGGTGGAATAAATTCACTACCCGTTGGGCCATAAATGGTACGGTTATTTTCTTCGGCGCGTTTATCCAGCTTTGACCATGTTTCATTTAATGTTTTAGTAGTCTGGCGATATTCCGCAGCGGCTTGACCATAAAATTCCATGGCCTGTTGAGCGGTGCTAAGAAGCCCCTGAACTTTAACATCCGATGTTTTTTCTTTGGCAGATGCCAAGGCTGCGCTCACGATTTCGCGGATATTGCCTAACGCGCCTTTACCGTTTCTCATGTCACCGATGGCAGCAAGCGCTGCGGTTTTGGCGTCTTGTAATGCTTTGAGTGCGTCGGACTGATTTTCCAGATAAATGCCGC
>JAKFUW010000166.1 GCA_021732545.1 Alphaproteobacteria bacterium
GGGTGGATCAAAGGCCAAGTGGTGCCGATCACGCCGAATGACCCTACCCTGCCGATTCCCCATATGGGCTGGAACGAACTGGAAATAACGGCTCCCAATCACCCGCTTTTTAAAGGCATTCCAAGCGGCGCTCATGCCTATTTTGTTCATAGTTTTCATGCGCTTTGCACCGATTCATCGCAGCTGCTCGCCATGTGCGATTATGGCGGGGCAATTTCTGCGTGCATCGGGCACAATAATATGGTAGGCACCCAATTCCATCCTGAGAAAAGTCAACAGGTTGGATTAAAAATAATAGAAAATTTCTTGGCTTTTTAAGGTTTAAGCATGAGCATTTCGGTTGAACGCATCACCGCCTTTAAAGGCTCGGACCTGCCCGATATCTGTCAGGCAACCGAAGACGCGATTGTCGATGGCATCGGCTTTAACTGGCTGAGCCCTCCGGGACGCGAGACCATCGAATCCTTTTATAAGGGCGTATTAATGGTGCCGGAGCGCATGCTGTTTGGTGGACGGCTTGAGGGCACATTGGTTGCTTCCATCCAACTCATCAAACCCAGCAAAAGCAAAGAAACATCTGCCTTTGCCGCACGCATTGAGGCGCATTTTGTGGCGCCCTGGGCACGCGGCCATGGCCTTGCTAAAATGCTGCTTGAAGCTGCCGAACGCGAAGCCTCCAAACAAGGATTCTCCACGCTCAAACTCGATGTGCGCGCATCCCAAGCCCGCGCGCTCACGCTGTATCGTGAATGTGGCTACACGCAATGGGGCACATTGCCCAATTATGAATATGTGGGCGGCAGCATGGTGTCGGGTCATTTTTTCTATAAGCAACTTAAACCGCTTTCGGAGCTGATATGATGGATAGCTATCCTGTCATTGCGAGCGAGCATAGCGAGCGTGGCAATCCATATGGATTGCTTCGTGGGCCTGAAGGCCTTCTCGCAATGACGACGGAGAAAATGATATGATCCTCTATCCCGCCATTGACCTCAAAGACGGAAAATGCGTGCGGCTGCTCAAAGGCAATATGGATACGGCCACGGCATTTAATTATAGCCCAGCCACCCAAGCCGAACTCTTCCAAAAACAAGGCTTCGAGTGGCTTCATGTGGTCGATTTAAACGGCGCACACGAAGGAAAAGTTATCAACATCGATGCAGTGAAATCCATTCTGGAATCCGTTACCATTCCCATTGAATTAGGTGGCGGCATTCGTACCATGCAAAATATTTACGATTGGCTGGATGCAGGGGTTAGCCGTATTGTGATCGGCACCCAAGCCCTGCGCGAGCCCGATTTTGTCAAGCGTGCCTGCACGGAATTTCCGGGTAAAATCGCAGTCGGCATCGACGCTAAAAAAGGCCGTGTGGCGGTGCAAGGATGGGATGATGTATCGGATGTGCGTGCCATCGATCTGGCGCTGCAATATGAAGATGCGGGCGTGTGCGCGATTATTTATACCGATATCGACCGCGATGGCATCATGCAAGGCCCCAACATCCCCGAAACCGTGGCACTGGCCGAACGCATCACCACGCCGGTGATTTTATCGGGCGGAGTATCGAGCATCCACGATCTGCTGTCCATCAAGGCTTTCTCGCACAGCGGTATTGAAGGCGCGATCATTGGCCGCGCGATGTATGATGGCGCGATTGACCCTGAAAAAGCACTCAAACTCGTCGGCTGCTAATGCTTAAAACCCGCATCATTCCGTGCCTCGATGTCAAAGATGGCCGCGTGGTCAAAGGCGTCAACTTTGTGGATCTGGTCGATGCTGGCGATCCCGTAGAACAAGCCAAACTCTATGACGCGCAAGGGGCCGATGAATTATGCTTTCTTGATATCACCGCATCATCGGATAATCGCGATACGATTTATGAGGTGGTGCGGCGCGTGGCGCAATGTTGCTTCATGCCGCTGACCGTAGGCGGTGGCGTTCGCACGCTCGAAGACATTCGAAAATTACTCAATGCTGGCGCCGATAAAGTGTCTATCAATTCGGCAGCGGTTACCAACCCTGAACTGGTGCGCGAGGCGGCGCACAAATTCGGCTCACAATGTGTAGTGGTGGGGATTGATGCGAAGAAGAGTCGAGAGACGAGGGACGAGGGACGAGACACTCACCCCTCACCCCTCACCTCTCATCCCTTCTTCGAGATCTTCACCCACGGTGGCCGCACCGCAACCGGTATCAATGCCGTGGCGTGGGCCAAACAAATGGCAGACTATGGCGCGGGTGAATTGCTGGTCACCTCGATGGATCGTGACGGCACCAAAGCGGGGTTCGATATCCCGCTGACCCGCGCGATCACCGATGCTGTCACCATCCCCGTGATTGCATCAGGCGGGGTGGGTGCGCTGGAGCATTTCAGCCAAGGAGCAATTGAAGGCAAAGCCACAGGCTTGCTTGCCGCCTCGGTGTTTCACTTTGGCCAGTTCACCATTGCGCAGGTGAAAGCGCATCTGGCGCAAAGCGGTGTTGCGGTGCGAATGTGATGTTTACTGATCCTGTCATGCTGCGGCTATCCATAAGGATAGAGCGCAGCATCTTCTAGGATCCTGCGCTGACGCTCACGCGTCCCGCAGGATGACGACCATATAGCTTGTCATCAAATCTTCAAAAATCTTATGGTCTGGCCATGCTATACTTAGCTTATGTTTCATTATTTCTTGGTTATATTAATTGCATTATCGCTGGCGGCGTGCCGCCCGGGCGATCTGTATTTTACCTCGCCTTCTGGCCCACCTGAATATCAGCTAGGCTGGGAAGATGGCTGCGATACCGGTATCTCGGCCGAAGGTGGCCCCATTTATAAAGCGGTCTATGGCTTCAAAAAGCGCCCCGAAATGGGCAATAACGAACTCTACAAGCAAGCGTGGAACGAAGGCTTTACCTATTGCCGCTTCACCGCTGCCAACAAAACCGGATTTGACCAGCTTAATTGGTAAGCTTTTATCTCATAGTTTTTATTTGATCTCGCCGTCCCATCCGCTAAGTTGCAATGTATGTGCGGGGGATTAGCTCAGTTGGTTAGAGCAGGGCGCTCATAACGCCTTGGTCGGGGGTTCAAATCCCTCTCGCCCCACCACCCTACGCCTCCGGCTTCGGGTGGCTTACGCCACACGAACCGATCTTAGGCGTAGGAGTGTCCTCCGAAG
>JAKFUW010000039.1 GCA_021732545.1 Alphaproteobacteria bacterium
GTATATTCTCACCAGCTCTGGCCTCAATGCTGCGGGGCATTTATACCGCTCGATGGGGTTTGTCGATATTGCCCTAAGCACCCAAGATAAAAGAAAATATCAGCGCGCGGATGTGAAACTGGAGTGGTTTCCATCTGAATCAAACCGATCCCAAAATAGTGCTTAAATTATCCGACACTTGCTGATTGCCTCAAATTCCATTATGCACAGTACTGTCATAAAGAGGGATTCATGCGGCGGTTGTGGTGTATAATGAGTATCGCGGTGATGGTGGCTGCATGTGGAGGGCACAAGTCGCGCAGCCAGTCGGTGTGGGATTTGTATGATGTGCGTCAACCTGCGTCCACAGGGCAACCCTATCCTCAGGATAATGATGCACGTTACAAGCAGCCAGCACCGTCGAGTATTTGGGACTTGGATTAATAAAAATACCAGTGCCTAGCGCGTGAGATCTTGTGCGATGGTCAGCGGCCGACTCGGCTGTTGCAAAGCGCGATACATCTGCGTGTTTTCCATCACGCGTTGCACATAATTGCGCGTTTCGGCAAAGGGAATCATCTCCAGCCAGTTGAGTGTACTATGCAGGTTACGCCCTGGTCTTCCAAACCGTTCACTCCACTGCACACTGCGCCCTGGCCCTGCATTGTAGCCCGCAATCGCGAGGATATAGGAACCACTAAAACGGTTGACCAATCCGGCTAAAAAGTGAGTACCAAGGCGGATATTATATTCGGGGTCAAACAGACGATTGACATCAAACCCAACCCCCAGATCTTTAGCCACATGCCGTGCAGTGGAGGGCAAAAGCTGCATCAACCCGCGTGCATCGGCGGAGCTAACCGCTTTACGGTTAAATTCGCTTTCTTGGCGCGCAATGGCCAGCGCCAGTGGGGTTTCAAGTTCGGCAGAGCCTGAGATTTTCACCATCGGCCAGCCTTCGCTTGCCATCAGCACATTGCGTTGCAAGGCAATTTTTGCGGCGCGAATCTGGGCATAGGTCATGCCATGTTTTTGGCACGCTTTCACGAGTGCGGCTGCTTGTTCAAGTGAGCCAGATTCGGCCAGATGACGGATCAGCGGATCGGCCAGATTTTGTTCATCCAGATCGGTCAGGCGCTTGGCAACACGAAACACCGGGTTGGATTCAATCGCGCTGATGGCGGCATCGCTGACGCTTGGGCCACTGCTCAATTTTAAAGGTTGCTCAGGATGCAATTGTGCATATGCCACTTGGCCATAAAACACGCTAGGGTAGGCGGCAGCTTTGGTAAGCCAGCTTTGCGCCTCGGACGATTTACCTAATTTTTCGGCGGCGCGTGAAGCCCAATAGGCCGCGCGCGATTTGCTGACGGGAAATTGCACCACATCGAACAGTTGGGTGAAGGTGCTATAGGCCGCATCGGGGGAGTTTTGAAATTCGAGTGCGACCCAGCCACGCATCCACAGCGCGTCGGCTTGCAGAGCACCCGTTAGTTTGCCCGCATTACCCAACAAACGAAAGGCATCGGAATAGCGGCGCGATTCCAGAAATTCGCGCGCATATTTGGCGCGGATCGGCCATAATTTATCAGCCATTGTGCTTTGCGGGTTCATGGCACCCAGCAATTCCACCGCTCCATCGCTATAGCCTTTGGCATCGCGCCACAGCGCACGATCGGCGAGAAATCCTTGATCGGCACGTTTGGAGGCTGCAACGGCATCGACTTTTGCATCCACATTATGATCGCGGCGGATGAGTGCGATGCGGGCGCGCAATAAGGTGGCGTCGTCGGCACCGACCTTGCCAATCAAACGCTCGGCAATGGTTGCTCGATCATCGTTGAG
Organism: Alphaproteobacteria bacterium; assembly: GCA_021732545.1. Classification (GTDB taxonomy): domain Bacteria; phylum Pseudomonadota; class Alphaproteobacteria; order Rickettsiales; family UBA3002; genus JAKFUW01. The sequence continues at coordinate 1,825 of JAKFUW010000039.1, forward strand.
CAGGCGCACCATGCGTGCGCGATGATCGGCGGAAGTTAGCAGATGCCCATAATCACGTTGAATCTGCTGTTCGTCATGTGCATCAAAATCGCCATGGATCCATGCGTCTTTAATCAGCGCCGCATTGTCGTTTTGCAAGCGCGCCTGCACCAATTTTCCATAACCCGAAACGGGCGGATATTTGGCCAGCCAATTTCCACCCACGCGCATATCACCTAGCTGAAAAATCGCTTTTTCGGTGCGGATTTTAATCGCCGGAATACTCGGCCAATGGGGATTGTTTTCGATAAAATTGGCAAGCTCACCAAAGCCTGCATCATTACCCATATCGGAATATTTGCGCCACGAGATATAGGTGGCGAGCAATGGATCGTCTTGGGCGTGGCTGAATGCCGCAGACCATTGACCACGATCAATCGCGTCCAACATCGGTCCCGCAAAAGCAGGAGTGGAAAAAAGAAAAAATAAAGCGGCAATCATACGAATAAGCATAAGCGCACAGTGCGTGAAAGTGGCGAAGCTGGCAATCAGAAAAGCAAGGTTTTGAACATGGGTTTTTCTCTGTCATCGCGAGCATCCTATGGATGCGTGGCGATCCATGGATTGCCGCGCCGCGTTGCGGCTCGCAATGACGGCTTTTACAAAGGCCACGCCATACGGTCGTGCGAGCCATGATCGCCCATCATCAGCGCACTACGATCAAAGCCGGTTTGGCGAATGGGGTGATCGAGCACATGCAGCGCAAACATCTGTTCCAGCCATAATTCTTTGTCCATCGGGCGGCGGTTATGGAGCGTATAAAGGCGGTCGATTTTTCGCATATCGTGCTGCGCATTGAAATCATCAATTGCAGCAAATTGCCCACACCAGCGATTGCGAAACAAAGAGCCGATGCGGGTTGGGCTGCCGTGGGTATCGTCAAAATAATTGATAACCACGGGCAATAAGCGATTGGCGCTTGCCTGATAGAGTTCAAAACTTGCAAAGGTCGATGAATATAAATCGAGATCATTGGCCACAAACCCAATCGGACACTCGGGCGAGAGTTTATTGATAAAACGAGACAGCGTATCGCGGATGTCGCCCCAGATGATATGTGCGTTGGTGGGCAACGATAATTCGAGTGCGGAGCGATCCACGCCTGCAAAATCACCCGCTGCCCAGATTTCCGGATGGTCGCGATAATCTTGTAACTCAGGTAATCCGCCTCCGGTATCGAATCCGAAAATCTCAAACTCAACGCCGGTTTCAGCGTTAATGAGCGCGGCCACTTCGCACATATTTTTAAGGCCAGCACCTTCGGCCACGCCAAATTCAAT
>JAKFUW010000026.1 GCA_021732545.1 Alphaproteobacteria bacterium
TCATAACTTTCAATCAATAGATCCTGAGTATTTCCAAGCAGCAGCAAATGCTCGCGGCCATCGCGCCTAATCAACACCAAGCGGCGACGCTGGTCAATCATCATTCGGTCCAGAATTTCGATTCGCTTAAACTGGCTGGCTTTTAAATTGAGTTTGCGTTCTAGCCCATAGCGCTTGGCCAGCCACGCTACGGCAAAAATAAGGCCAATCACAAATGAAAGCGACGCGATAAACCGCCCGATATCCACACTTTCCATGTGCGTTATTCGCTCTCAGATTCTGTTGCAGGATATGCGCGCCCAGCCGATGCTTCTTGCTGCTTATAGGCCATAGCTGCTTGCTTGTGTTTGCCCACTTCGGTCATCAGTTCGCCTAAATCGGCGCGTTTTTGCGCGAAGGTTTCCTGCAATTGCGCCAGCTGCATCATCATCTCTTCGAGCTTGGGGCGAAACTCCATCGACTCTTCAACGCTGAGTTGCTGCACATTTTTGCACAATTGCTCCACGCGCACATCGAGCTTGGATAGTTCAATAAATTCACCACGCTGCGTAATTTCGCGGGCATCGCCAATATATTTCATGATGTCGCTATAAAGCTGATTCACCTGTAGAGATTGTGTCATCGGTTCGCCTTTGCCGTTCGTTGATGTCTGTTTTATGCAGGTTGCGTGCCTTGCGCTGTTTCAGCAATGCATTGGCTTTATACACATAGGCTAAAATTTCTGCAACTGCGGCAAATGCCTCTAGCGGAATGGGGGAATCAATCTCGATTTTTGATAATACTTCAACCAGATCTTCGTCTTTACGAACCTTGATGCCTTTGGCGAACGCAATCGCTAAAATTTGATCGGCAATCAGGCCCTTACCACTGGCTGTCACACGCGGTGCGGTATCATCATCGCGGTCATATTCAACCGCCACCGCCTTGGTAACAAGCTTTGGAAGATCATCGTTCATCGGTTACCATTTTTATCCACAGGTGCTTCACCAAACATGCTCATATCAAAATCCAGATCGGCATCAAGAAGATCTTGTTCGCCGCGCGCACCCACGGCTGCGGCCATGTTTTCGGCCATCACTTTATCGTGGATTTCTTTGCGCAACACAGTCGCATCGGGCGGAAAATTAAAGCCGATTTTCACCGCTTTTCCGCGCACTTCAACTACCGTTAACTCGATGTTGTTATTGATGATGATGGATTCACCAATTTTACGGGATAAATAGAGCATATTCTGTTACCTACTGACCTACTGGCTGTTTTTATTATCTGACTGTGTTGTATCATTTTTAAGTGTTTGCGCAAAGTAAATTGGCGGCACGGCACTTGCATAATGAATATTGGACACAGGAGTGTGGTGAAATTAGGACTGGAAACATCCGCCACACTCGATTATAATATCGCTTGATAGGCAATTTTTGCCTATTCAATTAGGGTTTGATAGAATGGACTATAGCAAACTGACACTGTTTAAGATGATGGGCGCCAAGGTGGGCTATCTGTCGGAACGTCAGGATACGCTGTCACGAAACATCGCTAACCTCGATACACCCGGCTACAAAGCTCGCGACCTGAGAGAGCTCGATTTCAATAACATGGCCGCTTTGCATTCCAATAAACTCAAGATGCGCATGACCTCTTCATTGCACACCACAGGCACTCCCAAAATGCCCGATGATTTTAGCGATGAGAAAACCCGCAAAACCTATGAGACCACGCCAGTGGAAAATAATGTGGTACTGGAAGAGCAAATGGCAAAAATTGCCGAGACCAATATGCAGTTTATGGAAGTGACGAACCTGTATAAAAAAACCGGCGCACTGTTTAAAACCGCTATCGGAACACGTAACTAGGAGCACTAAGCTATGCCTACTTCTGATCTCGTCAAATCAATGTACATCGCGGCTGCTGGTCTGAAAGCCCAAGGCGATCGGTTGCGGATTGTATCAGAAAACATCGCCAACGCCGAATCGGTCGGCACGCGCGAGGGTCAAGCGCCCTATCGTCGCAAAACACTTAGCTTCAAAAATGTGATAGATCGCGAGATGGAAATCGATCTGGTGAAAACTGGAAAATATGGCTATGATAAATCGAGTTTTGATCGCCGCTATGAACCCAGCCACCCACAAGCCGATAATGACGGCTATGTGCTTTACCCTAACGTCAATCGTCTGGTGGAAATGATGGATATGCGCGAAGCTAGGCGCGGATATGAGGCCAATTTGAATGTGATTGAAGTCAGCAAAACCATGATCATGCAAACCATTAATATGCTAAGGTAGTCGTTAGCGGGTAGCGGTTAGCAGTTAGCTAACGACTAACGACTAACGACTAACGACTAACGACTAACGACTAACGACTAAGGAGCACCCCATGACCGTTACCTTCAACCATGCTTCATCGGCCTATCGCGATGCCACCCGCGTGGCCGAAAAAATTATCTCCGAAACGGGTGAAGGCCAAGCGACACCGAGCCAAATCAGCAATTCGGGCACCAAAACGGATTTTAGCGACTTGCTGGGTCAATCGCTGCAATCCTCGCGTGATGTAGGCTATAAAAGCGAGCAAATTAGCACCAAATCGATAATAAATGAAACCTCGCTGCATGAGCTGGTTGGCGCGGTTAACAATGCCGAACTCACGCTCAACACGGTGGTTGCTGTGCGCGACCGAGTAATCAGCGCCTATCAAGACATCGTCAAAATGCCTATCTAGTGGGTAGTTGCAAGTTGCGAGTTGCAAGTTGCAAGAGATTGTTAATACTAGCAACTGGCAACTGGCAACTGGTGACTGGCAACTGTTTATGACTCCAATGGATGTAATCGATATTGCGCGCGATGCCCTGTGGGTGTTATTGAAAGTCGGCGCGCCGACAATGCTAGTAGCACTGATTGTTGGCTTGGCTGTCTCGTTGTTTCAGGCACTTACTCAAATTCAAGAACAAACTCTCACCTTTGTTCCCAAAATCATCACCATCTTTTTTACACTCATGCTGGTACTGCCTTTTATGTTCGATGGCCTGCATGATTATTTCGATGAACTCATGGAACGCATTGCTAACCCCGATTCTGTAGCTGGAATTGTGATTGAAACCGATACCAATAAAGAAGCTGCACCCAAAACGTTAAAGCCTACTTC
>JAKFUW010000041.1 GCA_021732545.1 Alphaproteobacteria bacterium
GAGTTGTGGGTTGCCCTGCACCAAAAAGCGCAGTGATTCGTGGCCATTTCCAACATTCCATAGCCCGTGAAATGCCGCTGCCAATTCTTGCAGATAAAACGCCACGCGGTGCGGCTCGTGGGCACTCGCTGCCGCCTCAATCAGGCGCGGAAATTCCGCCATCACGCGCATCAAAGCAAGCTCGGCATCAGAATTGAGCAGCGATACATCGGGCGATTGTGATCGTTCGAGTGCTTGCGGCATTTGCTCAGATGCAATGCGCTGCACCGAATGGGCGCGCGCATGGGCATATTGCACATAAAAAACGGGGTTTTCCTTAGATTGTTCTTTCACTTTCGCCAGATCAAATTCCATCACCATATCGTTTTTGCGAGTCAGCATGATAAAGCGCAAAATGTCTTTGCCCACCGCTTCTACCACATCATCGACCGTCACAAAATTTCCAGCGCGCTTGCTCATTTTGAATGGCTCGCCATTTTGGAATAAATGCACCAACTGGCACAATTTAATATCGGCATGTACTTTTTTGTCGCTGAGTGCGCCAACCGCCGCTTCCATACGTTTTTTATAGCCGCCATGGTCGGCGCCGAGCATGTAAACCAGACTATCAAACCCGCGATCAATCTTATGTTGGGCATAGGCAAGGTCGGCTGCAAAATAGGTGTAGCTGCCATCGGGTTTTTGGATCGCGCGGTCGCAATCATCGCCAAAATCGGTTGAGCGAAACAGCAATTGCTCACGCTCTTCCCAATCGTCGGGCGCTTTGCCTTTGGGCGCTTCCAGCACGCCGCGATACATCACGCCCTTGGCAGTCAGCGCCTCAATCGCTTTGGGAATCGCACCCGCATCATGTAGCGATTGTTCAGATGTGAACACATCATGCGCAATGCCGAGTTTTTGCAAATCACCCCGAATTAAATCCAGCATCGCATCAATGGTGAAACGCTTGACGACGGCAAAGGTTTCGCTGTTGCCAGGAGGATATGCCATATCCGACGACGCAATCTCATCCTGATCGATCGAGATCGCGTCGGCGTCGCCTCGCGAAAGCGCAGACAGCAAGCTATCACCATATTTTTCTTTTAGCGCATGCCCCGTGGGAATGAGATAATCGCCCGGATATAATCCTTGCGGAATCTCACCAATCTCCTCGCCACAGGCCTGCCGGTAACGCAAAAAGGCCGAGCGCGCGAGCGTATCTACCTGCGATCCGGCATCGTTGACGTAATATTCTTTCGTCACCCTGTGGCCTGATTTTTTGAGCAGCAGCGCCAGCGCATCGCCGTAAACCGCGCCGCGCGCATGGCCGATGTGCAACGGCCCCGTGGGGTTGGCTGACACATATTCCACATTCACCTTATGCCCTGCCCCCATATCCGAATCGCCATAATGCTCGCCTAGCGACAGGATGGCAGGCACAATCTGCTGCCAAAATTCGGGTTGAAAACGAAAATTGATAAATCCTGGCCCTGCGATGGTCACCTCGGATAGATGCGCAAATGTTTTGAACTGCTCCACCAACTTTTCGGCCAGTGCTCGCGGGTTGGATTTGGTTTTTCCAGCCAGCACCATCGCCACATTGGTCGACATATCGCCATGCGATGCATCGCGAGGCGGCTCTACCGTGATCGGCAAATCGCGCACATCATCGCTAAGCTCGCCCGATGTAATCATCGCGGCAATCACATTATCGATATGGGTTCTGACCTGTTGAAATAGATTCATAATGGAGGGTTTATTAGCCTTTAAACGATGGATTGTAAACAAAACTGGCAAAAGAATTGCATTCTGCTATCCCATGACTGTTTCACCAAGGGTATATGTTATGCAATCCGCCACGCTAACCATCGAAGAATACGAGAAAATCATCCCCTACACCGATATCATAGAAGGGGCGCACACGCTGCGCTATTCAACCCCCAATACCATGACCCAATGGCGAGTGCAAAGCCTGCGCACCAAAGAACCCGACACGCTAACATGGATAGCAGGCTTTCAAAACGGTGACATCTTGGTAGATGTTGGTGCCAATGTCGGCATGTACACCATTTGGGCTGCAAAAACCCGGGAAGTTCAGGTGTTTGCGTTTGAGCCGGAATCGCAAAATTATGCGCTGCTCAATAAAAATATCTATATCAACCAGATGTCAGGCTGGGTTCGCGCTTACTCAGTAGCGCTCTCGGACACAGAAGGTTTCAGCGATTTATATCTAAGCCAATTTAGTGCGGGTGGATCATGTCATACCTTTGGCGAACAAGTGGATTTTAATCTCAATCCCTTTAACAGCGCCTTCAACCAAGGATGCTATTGCACCACGCTCGATAAGTTGGTCGCACAAGGCATTGTGCCCGCCCCGCATCACATTAAAATTGATGTGGATGGCATTGAACATAAGGTTATCAAAGGCAGCGCCACCACGCTGACTAACCCAAAGCTTCAATCGGTACTGATTGAATTGAACACCAATTTGGAACTGCACCGCGATTTGATTTCCTATATGAAAGGGTTGGGATACGGCCTTTCGCAGGAACAATTAAACATCGCAATCCGCACCAGCGGAACATTCACCGGAGTAGGCAACCACATTTTCAGACGAGATTTAGCATGACACTGACCCCTGATATCGCCGAGCGCGTCATTTATAACATCATGAACACCCCGATTCGCGACTATCCTTGCCCGCATTTTGTGGTGGAAAATATCTGGCCGGATGATTTTTTTGATCGCATCCGTGCCAATCTTCCCACAACCGAACATTATACCGGCATCATTGCCGCCAAGCGAATTTCTGCGCCCGAAGGCACCAAAGATACTCGATTTATTTTTTCGCTCGAAACAGATCTTCCCAAGCTTTCTGGCGAGCAATTTGAATTCTGGAAAAGCATGGGCGAATTTTTATTCGGTGAACGATTTCATCAATCGATTTTGCAGAAATTTAATCATCATGTTAACAAGCGTTTTGCAGGTCAAAACGGTGCCAACATCTATATTAAGCCCGTGGCCGAATTATTCCGCGATATGACGCATTATGCCATTGGTCCGCATAGCGATCATTCAACGCGATTGCTCAATTTATTTTTCTACCTGCCTGAAGATGATAGCAAATCTCATTTGGGAACCTCC
>JAKFUW010000046.1 GCA_021732545.1 Alphaproteobacteria bacterium
GATAATAATGGCGAATCGCTCGTGCTAACCCCCGATGCCGACGTGATGGACACTTGGGCAACTAGTTCCATTAGCCCGCAGATTAGCGCGGGTTCCATTAACTGTCACCCCGCACTTGTTGCGGGGTCTCCATCCGACGGAGAAAGACCCCGCAATGAATGCGGGGTGACAGAAGCACGCGAGCGCTTTTCCAAACTCTTCCCCGCCGACCTTCGCCCGCAGGCGCATGAGATCATCCGTACCTGGGCGTTTTACACGGTGGTGAAAGCGCATTTGCACAGCGATTGTATCCCTTGGAAAAACCTGATGATCTCTGGCTGGTGTCTGGCCGAAGACAAAACCAAAATGTCAAAATCCAAGGGCAATGTCGTCACCCCTGTAGAACTGATCGAAGAACAAGGCACTGACGCCGTGCGCTATTGGGCGGCCACCTCGCGCTTGGGCGCCGATACGGCTTTTTCCAAAGACCTGCTGAAAATCGGCAAAAAGCTCGTAAATAAATTGTGGAACGCGACCAAATTCGCGGCGATCCATTTGGAGAAATTAGAAGAGTCATCCTGCGGGGCGCATAGCGCCAGCGCAGGATCTGAGGCCGCTAAAGATCCTGCGCTACTGCTTCGCAGTCCGCAGGATGACAACCGAAAAACAGCTCGCGATGACGTAGCAAATGGTATCATCACCCAACCACTCGATATCTGGATTCTCACGCGTCTGCACCGCGCAACCCAAAAATCCACCGCTGCATTTGAGGTGTATGAATATGCCGATGCATTGCGCGCGGCAGAAGATTTTTTCTGGAACGATTTTTGTGATAATTACCTCGAGCTAGTGAAAGCGCGGGTGTATGGCGGTGAGGGACAAGGGGCGAGAGACGAGGGACGAGACAACAACTCACACGCCCCTCACCCCTCATCCCTCGCCTCTCTTTCAGCCGTCCACACCATCTATCATGCGTTGCAAGGCATTTTGAAATTATTTGCGCCGTTTGTGCCGCACATCACCGAAGAACTTTATAGCCATATTTTTGCCGATGATTATGCGCGAACCGGATCGCTCCACGCGCGCGGGCAATGGCCGGTGGCGAGCGATTATCCGCTCGATGCGGCAGCAGAAGCACAAGGCATTGCTGCAGTGAGCATCCTCAACACCATTCGCAAAGCAAAATCCGAGCGCGGCGTGTCGATTAAATATCCAATTGATCTGATGCATCTTTATTCTAGCGATACCCTCTCCCAACCTTCCCCCGCAGGCGGGAGAGGGCAAGGGTGGGAGAACATTACCCACCACGGCACCGTCATGCTTATGATGATGCCAAACAATACTATCCTCGACGACGTCAAAGCCGCAGGCAATGTGGCCGAATTATTGTGGAGCAGCGAAATTCCTGATGCAAGCATCCACACCGATTGTGGGCGATTCGCGCTGAGTGTGCGCTTTGCCGCGCAAGCGGATGTGGCGTAGACAAAAAAATTGGGTAGCCGGGACTGCTTTTCCGACTACCCTAGCTCTCCTCGCACAGAAGAAACTTTTAATTCTGGCTCGCTCCGCGCTATCGCGACCGCTCGCACAGAAGAAACTTTTAATTCTGGCTCGCTCCGCGCTATCGCGACCGCTCGCACAGAAGAAATCTTTAACACCCACTCGCTCTGCGCTAACGCATCCGCTCATGGGGAGAAACTCTTAACCATCTGATCCGTGTAGGCGATACTAAAGGGATCCAAGTAAAACTCTTAATTCAATCAACATAATTAACTTACAAGCTCTATAGTTCTCACTATAAACGGTTTTTTTATTAATTTAAATTAATTAATTGTTAAGTTTATGTGACAATGACGGTTAATTAATTAAAGTTTTTTACCAAAATCACCCACTTCAATGCCTAGAACCATTAAAATGTATCCTAAAAACCACATAGCTATGCGTTTTTTGCATAATAGAGTTGCATTAACCGGTGTTGACGGATGGCTTGGCGCGGCCTATACACCACCTCCAACAGAGCGAATGCTCACATTAGATAAAAGTGCGAAAGAAAAGACAAAGACAATGAAGACAATCATAACACGCATGGGTTACGCTATGCTCATTCTCGTGGGCCTTGGCGCCTGCAACCAAATACCTGCTGGAACTAATCCTGCTTTTTATCCAGGCGAAGTCTATCAATCCACTCCGGTGCCTGAGATTGATATATCATATGATGTTCAGACCTTAGCGGGTGGCGATCTGTATTTATCGTAGGCTCGATGATCGATGACTCGATTCTCGAATGTCAGTCATCCTGAATTTATTTCAGGATCTTTGCAGAAATGATGCCGAAAGGAGTTCGGCATGACAAAATATCGATGATCACATCATCGCAAAGCGCGCGGCATCGGCGGGGCTGAGCACCACTTTCATCCGAATCTGAGTTTCTTCAATGACCTGCTCCACCACATGGCCATGCGCATGCAGCCACGCAATCGCTTTGCCATTTGAAGCTTGCAACACATAATCGCGCGCGATGCACAGCCGCGATTCCAACGCCTGTTCCAGCGCGTGCAGCAGGCTCGCGCAGCCATCGCCCGTGCGTGCCGAAAGCAGCAAATGCTCGGTGTCGGATTTGGGGAGCGCGCCGATATCGCCCACGGCGTCCACCTTATTCCACGCTTCAATCAGATTATTCGGGTTCCATTCCTTGCCCAGCAATTGCGCGATCACCTGCTCCACATCGCGCGCTTGCGCGGCATAATCGGGGTGCGACATATCGCGCACATGCACCATCAGGCTTGCTTCCAACACTTCCTCCAGCGTGGCACGGAATGCGGCGACCAGTTCGTGCGGTAAATCGGCGATGAAACCCACTGTGTCTGAGAGCAGAATCTCCATACCACCCGGTAGCGTCACACGCCGAATAGTGGGGTCGAGCGTGGCAAAAAGCTGATCGGCTTCATAGACATTCGAATTGGTCAGGCGGTTAAATAACGTGGATTTTCCGGCGTTGGTATAGCCCACCAGCGCCACCAGCGGCAGCGGCGTATCGCGCCGTGTTTTGCGGTGTAGCGCCCGTGTGCGTGCCACTTTTTCAAGCTGCTTTTTAATTTTATCAATGCGCTCGCCAATCAAC
>JAKFUW010000174.1 GCA_021732545.1 Alphaproteobacteria bacterium
TTCCCCATGGCTGCAAATGTCAGCTTTTTGCGCTTGCGCTGCTCATGTACTAAAATGTACACTGCGCTGCGGTTCTCAAAAGCTCCCATTTTCGCTGAATGGGGAATGATTAATTTAAACGACTATAGTTGCATTCTCAAAATCCCTGAAACAAAAAATCGGCTGCACGAATAATATCATAATGATGCGATTCCATTGACGTTACTTTCTTTCCTAGCTGCGCCACATGTACCGCCGCCATCTAAGACACCATTAAAATATAGTTCTTTTCATCAATCTCCACTATTAGCGACAACGGCTCCATGATGGTGCGTGCTAGACTTTCTTTCGGGTATAAGGGTATGACAATTCGAGTTTTGAGATTATCGTGCAATTCGGATTGATATTGAAGCATGTAGGGTGGATGCGCTGCCTTATTGATATAAACATCAAATCGCGCCACTATTCTTGCGTTTCCCATATCGGCTTGAAGGCTAAACCATCCTCATCGATATGTGCGTTATAAGCCGCAATTGCCTGTGCATGATCTTTCAACCATTGCTCTTCTTTGGTCTTTTTCAGAGCCATAGCTATACCCGCTTGCGCTGATTGAGAAAGATTAAGACCTGATTTTCGTGCTTCTTCCAGCAAAAACACCGGAATGGTTAGATTGACGCGTTGTTTTGATGTATCTTTCATGCGTATATTCTATACGCATTCGTCATGCGCGTCAATCACGCTCTCTCCAGCACCGTGGCGATGCCCATGCCACCGCCGATGCACGCCGTGGCGAGTGCGTATTTTCCGCCGCCACGATGCAGCAATTTCGCGGCCTTGCCGGTGATGCGCGCGCCCGATGCGCCAAGTGGATGGCCCAGCGCAATCGCCCCGCCCTCAACATTCACTCGGCTCATATCGAAACCAAGCTCGTTGCAACAGGGAATGGATTGCGCGGCGAAGGCTTCGTTGATTTCGATCACATCCAGATCACTGATTTTGATACCCGCTTGGCTGAGTGCTTTGTGCGTGGCGCCAATCGGCCCGAGCCCCATCACGCCAGGCTCCAGCCCCATAACCGCGCAGGATTTAATCCGTGCCAAAATGGGAAGCTTGTGTTTGTTTGCATAGGCTTCTGATGTCACCAGCACCGCCGCCGCACCATCGGTCAGTGGCGATGACGTACCCGCTGTGACCGTTCCATAGACATCAAACGCAGGATCAAGTTTCGCCAAATCTTCGGGCGTGGAATCGGCGCGGATGCAGCCGTCTTTATTCACGCCTGCTACCGCAATGATTTCATCCGACATATCGGCTTTGGCCGCTTTTTGATGGCTAGCAAGTGCAAAAATTTCCTGCGCTTTGCGCTCAATCTTATACTGCTTGGCCACATTTTCAGCCGTGAGTCCCATGCCCACATAAGCATCGGGAAGGCTTGCAAATAGCGCAGGGTTTGGCAGCGGATTATACCCACCCATGGGGATGCGCGTCATCGATTCCACCCCCATCGCAATAAACACTTCGCCTTTGCCGATGGCGATATTACCTGCCGCGATATGAATCGCCTCCATGGAAGACCCACACCAGCGATTCACCACCTGCCCTGCCACGCTGTTAGGAAGCCCAGCCAGAAACCCGATCATGCGTCCCAGATTCAAGCCCTGCTCACCTTCGGGAAACGCGCAGCCGCAAATAATATCGGTGATGTCGCCCGCGTTCACACCCGTTTTGGCGATGAGGCCTTTGACCACCGCTGCACCCAGATCATCGGGGCGGACTTTGGCAAGCGCACCTTTTTTGGCAGGGGTAAACGGGCTGCGGGCAAAACCGCAAATAACAGCATTCATGATGATCTCCCAATTATTTTCTTATGATTGAATATAAAGCTGATCGATGCCTAATAATACCGCTATTTTTTCTTGAATTTCATTGAATGTTTTATCATCTAGCATGCCAATCGGTTCGATCTTTCGGGCATGCCTATCTAATGAACGTATCTGATCGCACAGCACAGCACCTTTTATCACGCCATTTTCTGGAAGACGCACTTCATTAGAAAAACCGCGTATACGCGACGTAATCGGACAGGCAATCACATAGTTGGTGTTTTGATGGTATGTGCGGTCACTAAGCACTACTGCCGGACGCCGTCCTGCTTGCTCAAAACCCGCATGAGGACTGAAATTCAGCCACACTATCTGACCGCGTAACGGCGATGCCATTACCAGAACTCGTCACCTTGCGGTTCATCATCTAATAACAATGGATGCTGATTCTCAGGCGTGATGCCATCCAGCAACTGCTCGATCGTATAGCCTTTGAGTTTATATTTTTTAGGTGTCGTGCCAATATGCAGCGCGCCATTTTCAACGCGCATTTCAACACTGGCACCTGCTTCAAGCCGCAATTGTTCCACCACCGCTTTGGGTAAGCGAATCGCCAAGGAATTGCCCCATTTACCGATGTGCGTTTGCATGAAAATCCTTTAAAGTATATCCTAAGTATATCCCAAAATGGCGCAGCAATCAATGCGCCTTTTCCAGCTCCTCTTTCACCAGCTCTTTTTTGAGAATTTTGCCGATCATCGATTTGGGCAAGCTATCACGAAATTCTACCTCGTGCGGCACGGCGTAGCGCGACATCCGCATCCGCATATAGGCTTTGAGCTCATCTTCACCCAACGAAGCTTTTTCTTTACGCACCACAAAGGCTTTGATCATCTCGCCGCGTGAGGGGTGCGAGAGGCCTATCACCGCACATTCGGCCACGGACGCGTGACCATAAATCACCTCTTCCACATTGCGCGGATAGACATTATAGCCGCCGACAATGATCATTTCTTTGAGCCGATCGACGATGTAGGCATAGCCATTTTCATCCAAATACCCCAGATCACCCGTATGCAAACGGCCATCGCGCAGCACTTGGCCCGTTTCTTCGGGCTGATTGAGGTATCCTTTCATCACTTGCGGCCCGCGAATGCAAATCTCGCCAATATCACCTATTTTCATCGGCGTTTTTTTATCGTCCTTATCGAGAATTTCGATGATGGTACCGGGTAATGGTAAACCAATCGAGCCTGGTTTAGTGCCCCCCTCCTGTGGAGCGCTATGCGCTCC
>JAKFUW010000040.1 GCA_021732545.1 Alphaproteobacteria bacterium
CTCGCCCACATCGTGCAGGTCAAAATCAATTCCGCATTCATGCGCAATGGCGGGCAGATGCAGTGCCGCGTTGGTGGAGCCACCGGTTGCGGCCACAATCGCTGCGGCATTCTCTAACGCGCGGCGAGTGACAATATCGCGTGGGCGTAGTTTATCTTTAATCAGCCGCATCACCGCTTGCCCCGATGCAAAGGCATAGGCATCGCGCGATTCATAGGGGGCAGGGGCGCCTGCCGAACCGGGCAGTGCGAGGCCAATCGCTTCCGACACACACGCCATGGTGTTGGCGGTAAATTGCCCGCCGCATGATCCCGCCGATGGGCAGGCCACTTGCTCGAGTTCTTCCAGTTCCGCCGCGCTCATATTGCCAGCGCTGTGCTGACCCACGCCTTCGAACACATCGACCACGGTGACGTCTTTGCCTTTGTAGGTGCCAGGCAGAATTGAGCCGCCATACATGAAGACGCTTGGCACGTTTAATCGCAGCATCGCCATCATTAAACCAGGCAAGGATTTATCGCAGCCAGCCAGCCCCACCAATGCATCGTAGCAATGGCCGCGCATGGTGAGCTCCACCGAATCGGCAATCACTTCGCGGCTAACGAGTGATGATTTCATGCCCTGATGCCCCATCGCGATGCCGTCGGTGACGGTGATGGAGGTGAATTCGCGCGGGGTGCCACCCGCTGCTGCCACGCCTTTTTTGACGACTTGCGCCTGGCGGCCAAGGGTGATGTTGCACGGTGCGGCTTCGTTCCATGTGGTGGCCACTCCCACCAACGGTTGATCGATCAGCTCGCGTGATAATCCCATCGCATACAGATAGGAGCGATGCGGCGCACGCTCTGGCCCACTGGTCACATGGCGGCTAACAAGGGTCGATTTTCCGTATGTTTTGATCATGCCTTTTTCATAAGTGGCATGCGGTCTGTTGTAAACTCATTCTTTTTGCGGGTGCGTAAAAACTCACTAAAAAACCCGACATATTTTGCTAAAATACATTTAATAATGTTATAAATCAGTAACTTAACTGTTGACTCCCGAATCATAAGCCGCTATAGTCGCTTCATGGTTCGAACGGTGCACGCATCATGTGCCCGAGATAAACAACATAAAAAAACCAACATGGAGACGACTCAATGGCATCGCAAGCAGTACCAACTTTCAATGGATATCAACTCTCTCACGCATCGGCGTGTAGCTGCACCGGTTGTGGCAATGCAGCCTTTCAGCAGGATACCAAACAAAGCGCCTATGTTGCGCCCACGGCAAATGGCAATGGCGATGGCACGATTGGTTCGGGCGATGCGGTGACAGCCTTGCTTGATGGTCGTAGCTGGACGGGTCAGCAAGGCCAAGCCGTCACTATTACTTATACCTATAACTCCCCCACTGCTGGTTCTCCCCTGAACGCGCAGCAGATTGCGATGAATGAGGCCGCGATTCAATTATGGGAAAATGTGGCGAACATTAATCTGGTACAAGTCAGTGGCCCGGGCTCCAGCGCACAGATCGATTTTGGGATGTCGTCATTGGGTGGTAATATGGCGGGTGTTGCGAACTACTGGTTTAGCTACACCCCCACACCACTGGCCACCATGACCGATGCCTATGTGCAATATGACAGCGCTTATGTTGCGAATCCAACGACGACTAATCACGCATTCACCACCATGCTGCACGAGATTGGCCATGCGATTGGCCTGCAACATCCGGGTGCTTATAATGGTGGCTCTGGAAGTTATGGGCAAACTTTCTTCGATAGCTGGGATGGTTCGGTGATGTCCTATGAGCAGGGCGAACACGCCAATATGAGCGAGGGTGTTCCCGTGACCCCGATGCTCTATGACATCGCGGCGATGCAGCAGCTTTATGGCGTGAATCGCACTTATAATGCGGGTAACAATACCTATGCGCTCGATGGTGCCGCTAAAACACAAACCATCTGGGATGGCGCAGGTGTGGATGCGATCAGTGGCGCGAATGTGGCTGGCAATCACATCATCGATTTGCGCGAGGGCTTGCTCAATGTGACCGAAATTGGCCAAACTAACAGCTTTAATGCGTTTGGTGCAAATATCGAAAACGCCATCGGCGGTGCAGGCAATGACCGCATCACGGGCAATCAGCTTAACAATGCACTCACCGGCAATGCGGGTAACGATACGTTGGCTGGTGGTGCGGGAGCGGATACGCTGATCGGCGGTGCTGGAACCGATAGCTACATTATCACCAGTGGTCAGGGTGCGGATCGCGTGAATGATAGCGATGGCTTAGGACGCCTGACGATCAACAATGTGGTGGTGGCGGGAACGGCAACGGTATCGGGCAGCACCTATGCACTCGCACTGTCTGGCCTTAGTCTAAGCCTATCGCTGGTGAGTGCGGTACTCAATATCACTGTGGGTGGCGTGTTGACCGCCATTGTCGAAGATTTCCAAAGCGGCGAGCTGGGGATTGTGCTCAGTGGCACTGCTCCCTCCACTCCAACAACGCCCACCACTCCGACCACTCCTCCTGCGACCAACCCTCAGTTAATTACCGGAACCGATGCTGCCAACACGCTCAAAGGCACGGCGCTGAATGATACAATTTCGGGTCTGGGTGGCAACGATACTATTCAAGGACTCGATGGTAATGATTCGCTCAGTGGTGGCACCGGCAATGATGTGATGTCTGGTGGTAATGGTAACGATACCTTGCTGGGTGGCGATGGCGATGACAATCTCAATGGTCAGGCCGATAACGACCTGATCCGTGGCGGTATCGGCAACGACATTCTGACCGGCGATGTTGGCAATGACCGACTGGAAGGTGAAGATGGTAATGACCGCCTCAATGGTGGCGCTGGTAACGATACGCTGATTGGTGGTGCAGGCGCGGATGCGCTCAATGGTGCCGAAGACGCCGACTCGCTCGATGGCGGCGCGGATCATGATAACCTTGTAGGTGGCGCGGGCAACGACACCCTGATTGGCGGTGCTGGCGATGATAACCTCAACGGCCAGACCGAAAATGACCGTATCAATGGCGGCATTGGTAATGATACACTCAGCGGTGCGGAAGGCGATGACCGCCTGATT
>JAKFUW010000006.1 GCA_021732545.1 Alphaproteobacteria bacterium
ACCCTCCCCTAGTAGGGGAGGGAATTTCTGCTCATCTGCCTAAAAATGGTGTTGGCTAGCTGCGCCATGATAAAAAAACCAGCCAAGCCCGATGGTGAATAAGAAACATCCATAGAGTGCGTGTTCCACCCACAATAAACCAAAATGCTGATGTTTGTGATAGGTGTGCGCAAAGATAGCACCACCAATTAAACTTAAAATAATCGCCACCCAATTATTGAACATCACATGCCCCATCGCGAATGCCACGGCGCTGGCCGCTATCATCCGCGTGGAGTTTGGAAAGAGCGATTGGTAACGCTCAAAGAAAAACAATCGATACATCACTTCTTGCGGGAACACCGAAAGAATCGGATAAAACACCATCACCATCAGCCATAATAACGGCTTTTCCGACGGGAATTGGAACAAGCGTTCTGGCACATATAAATAGGTGAATGCTGTCATCAAAAATGCACAGACCGCAAAGCGCGACAGCATTGGCCGCCATGCGTCTTTGGGAATGGTATGGAAGTTAAATAGAATTGGTTTGAGGGGTAATTTGGTGCGCTTATAAAACACCACCAGCAATATAATTGCCAGAAACCACAAGGCGGCAAACAACACGCCTTTGACCATGAACAATGCCAGCATCACCGGCAACAGCAGATAAATAATTCCCCACTCAACACTCAACAACGCACGCTTCATAGTCTGACTATGCCACAATTAAACGCTGCGGTGCAGCAATTTTTAACTATTTATGCGCGTTCGCAAATCGATTCTTGCGCCACTGTTGCAGCCTTGGCTGACACAGCCAAAGCAGGAGCCGCGCACAGCGCAACCAGCCGATTGCGCGCAGCAGGCATGGTGTGGCCAGTGGCATCCAACATCCAGCGTTGCAAAAAATATCCCGTCAACGCCAAGCCATCAGCAATCGCGTGCGGGTTTTCATCGCGCACGGGCTGCATTAAAAACGATGGTAGTTTTAGCATTTTATCGTGATAAGGCGCGCCTGCCCCAGCGCTCACCGCGCCACCTGATTTGGGCGACACATACACTAAATTCTCAGCCGATTGGGTGGCGACGCAGCGGCGCAAATCGAGGCCGAATCCCGCTTCTTTGAGCAACAGCAACTCAAAGCGCACATAATCGCACAGCCAATCATCGGCAACCGTCATGCGTTGCAACACCGCGTGCATGGCGTCAAACACCGCCGCGTGCGGGTCGCGCTCTTGCATCGCCAGCGGCACCAGCGCGCACATCGCATTCACGCCTGCCAGCGCCACACGATTTTGCATGGCAAGCGCGGCATAAGGCGTTTCAATTTCGGCATTCACCGATCCCAGATGTTCTTCGAGTCGTGCTTTCCAACTGGCCTGAACCAGATTTCCGGCCTGAAAAACACCGCGCTGCGAACTGCGAAACGCCGATTTGCACACACCACTATAAAGCCCGTGCTCATCGCTGAACAAGCGCACCACGGCGGCATATTCATCGAATTTATGAGTGGATAAAATGAGTGCGCGACCGTTCCATTGCATGAGCCACATTGTGGCAAAGTTGTATGATATTGCAAGCAATGAGTACAGTACATCGCTGTTTATCCATAGCGTCATTGCGAGCTGCAAAGCAGCGCGGCAATCCATGGATTGCCTCGGCTTCGCCTCGCAATGACGAGAGATTATACCATCAAAGATGGAGAGCTTGGTAATTTTGGGAATGCACGGCTAGAAAGCGCACCGAGTGTTGATACACAAGCATCACCACAAGCAAGCTTGGGCATTGCTTGCACCGTTTCCGCAATCTCACGCTGCACTTGCTGTCGTGCTTGTGCTAGAAAATCAAGCACCTTGGTTTGATCTTGGCTCATCAATTTTTGAGCAATCGCATCCGCGCTCGTGCCAAGATTATTCTGCACCCATTTTGATATCGCGCTGAATTCTTCGCGCGTCTCGCTCATACTCCACACACCGCCCGCAAACACAGGGGTTTTTATGATGATTTCGTAGATTTGTGCACCGTCTTTTTTGATGACATCGTAAAAACGAATGGATGCCAGCGGAACCGTGGCAAACGGCTTTGAGCCATTAGGCAAATTTGGGCCATCCAGATCAATCTGCAAGCCATCGTCGGTGTAGCGCATCCCGCCTTCTGCCATTGCGGCCAGCCATTCATCCTGGGCTTGTAATGCACGCAACCTATTTAAGCGCCCTTGTATATAATCATGGTGCACCGTGGTGAGCCCTAACATGCCAGGCGCTGCTTTCGCGATAAATTTAACCGGCTTTTTAGCGGATGAGGCTTCTTTTGTGCACGCATGTTTTTCTTGCGCCGCTTCCACCATGTGCGCAACATCGCTTTTCAACGATGCCAATGCCCCTTATTTTCTACCACCACAAAGGCGCAACTCCGCTGCTATCAATTGGTCGGTTAATTGACTACACACCTCGGAATAAACGGCTGCATCTTTGGGAACTTCGGCTAATAATGCATCACGGATAAACGACACTTCGATCGCTTCGCCAAAGGTATTTTCATAACATGCGCTCTCATTACGATGCCTGCTCACCAGAGGATCATCGCCGCGCCACAGTGCAAGCTGCAACCCATCCACTGCGGAAGTGGCCGCCAGCCAGTTTTGCTCGCCCTGAATCTCTAGCCCAAGCTGGGCCAGTAACCCATCCGGCGGCACAAACGGCCGCGAACTTCGCGACTGCAAGATACCCTTCATATTTTTCCTTTGGGTATTCGCTGCGCTTTTTTGGAGTTCGCTCTGTGCTAACACAACTGCTCACCCAATAACGCGACCGCTTATACCACTTCTCTTTCTGAACTTTTTTACTTTTTTATTGTGTGTGACAATTGCATTAAACATTTGTTACAGTTTGATTATAACATAATAGATAAAATTTGATACATATATTTTTAGCGTTGATTTTTAATGAAAATATATGCCACCCCGCATTTATTGCTGGGTCTCCCTCCATATTGCACCAGACCCCTCTAAATTCACAAACGAAGTGCAACACCTGTTATACGAGGTGTTGCAATGGGACATATATACACACAGCTCTCGCTGGAAGAGCGATGCACGATTTC
>JAKFUW010000280.1 GCA_021732545.1 Alphaproteobacteria bacterium
GCAACGCGTGGCGTATGTGATGCTGGATTTGAGAGCGCGCGATACACCTGAGGTACCCGACCTTCGCAAATTTGTCCAAAACCTTGAGCAATGGATTATCCTGACGCTTGCCGAATTCGGCGTGCAGGCTTTTACCCGCGAAGGGCGCATTGGGGTGTGGGTGGAGTGCGAGGGATTAGAGTCTAGAGTCGAGAGTCGAGGGAGGTCAGCAGACCGACCCAGCCTTGAGCCAACGCCTATTGCGAGCGATAGTAATCGCGAGCAGGGGCGATTAAAAGTTGAAAAAAAAATCGCAGCTCTAGGCATCCGCATCCGAGGCGGGGTGAGCTATCACGGCATCGCCGTCAACGTGAACCCTGATCTATCGCACTATGCGGGCATTGTGCCTTGCGGCATTAGCGAATTTGGGGTGACATCGCTGCATGATATGGGCGTGATCGTCAGCATGAATGTGGTGGATGTGGCGCTTAAGAAATGTTTTGGGATGGTGTTTTAGGATTGTGTTTCACGTCAATCTTCCCTTTCTTTTGCTCCCCCCCTGAGGGGGAGCGGGAACTCGCAAGTGCAACGCAGCGAGTTGCGTGGGGGGATGACAGGCGGGTATTTTGCCCCCCACCAAAAGGCTTGACGCCTTTTGACTCCCCCTCAAGGGGGGAGTGGAAAGATCAATTCACTCTGGACAAATCACCTAAACCGTTGGGCGTTGCAAAAACCCCGCATCCACCGAATCGGTGCGCGGGGTGATGTCCACTGAGGTCACACGCGCAATCAACGGGCCGTCCCAGCAGCGTTTGAGCATTTTATCGACCACATCATCCGCACCGCTAAACAACGCTTCCACGCTGCCATCGGCGCAGTTACGAACCCAGCCGCTGATATTCAGGCTACGTGCGGCGTGCATCGTCCATGAGCGAAAGCCAACGCCTTGCACACGGCCAGCAATCATCACATGCACGGTTTTGGTTTTGGTGAGCGTGTCAGTCATATTGATAAGCCTTACCCAATCTATCGCTTCATTTAACATTTCCCAAGACCGTCACCCCGTCTTTATGACGGGGTCTGGTGAGGTCTGCTCATGAAGTGCCAGACCCCGTGACAAGCACGGGGTGACAGTCTTATGGGCATTGAAAAACAAAGCAAAACAATTATAGCTAAAATCTTAACTAATTGTCGCTTAAAACCGAATTCGCGTCAAGCGCAGAACATCGGCTTGTTATTTTCACCCTTCCTACGGGTTTAGTGCTCGCACATCATGGCTTCATCACCGGATGAGGAATAGATGCCAACCATTGATCACACCGCCTACCGCCACGCTTTCATTCGTTATCTTCGCAAAGGCACCCCGATTGAGTTGAGTCTAAAAGCGGGTGAACGCATCAGCACGCATTATATCTGGCGCACAGAAGGTGATGATAAAGTACGATCAGAACATGCCGCCAATGAAGGCCAAATCTTTGCGTGGGACAGCCCGCCCGCTACCGGCCACCCGGGCACAGCCGAAAACTGCCGATGCGTTGCCGTACCCTATTACGGATTGGTGCGGCCAGACGACCCACCGCTGGAACCGGTATATCCTGAACTTATATTCTTACCGTTAGTGCGTTTCGGTCGTTTACTATCAACCTTATTACGCCCGATAAGAAACACCGATGCAGACACCTTAACCCAAGCACAAGCAGGAAATCTCAGCCGATTTGACAAAAAACTACCAAAAGATGCTGGAGAGATTCAGATTCTTAAAGGACAAAACGGACAGAGGATCTTCAGAGCAGACGTACCTGCACGTAACATACCCGGATCATTTGCACGCTACGAGAAAGTAGTGGATAGTGCGGGCAATACTATTTCATATACCAAGACAACCTATGCTCCAGACGGCAGCATTATGCACATCAAAATCAAGTAGGAGAGCATTATGAATGATCGCCGAGAAGCACTTATCAATTTATTGCATTATAGTCATTCGATTGAAGATTTAGCTTTTTCACTACAGCAATTTCCATGGGATTCTGATGAATCATGTGTAACATTAACACGTCAGCACATCATTGCAGCTTTGAATCGCTATGTATTAGGTGACTTGACTACTGATCAAGTGGAATCATGGGCGAATGCAATCGAAGGGCGCGAAGATATTGATTATGAATCAGAGCACGAAGAAATCTTACACGAGATTATTCACCAGCTCGCCAACCCATTGCTGACGTCTGCACTTG
Organism: Alphaproteobacteria bacterium; assembly: GCA_021732545.1. Taxonomy (GTDB): domain Bacteria; phylum Pseudomonadota; class Alphaproteobacteria; order Rickettsiales; family UBA3002; genus JAKFUW01. The sequence continues at coordinate 2,217 of JAKFUW010000280.1, forward strand.
ATACACAACAGGCTCAGATGGTATTGAGTAGTATTAGCTAAAGCTATTTACGCCGCCTGCTTTTCGCCCTCGGGCGCGCCGAACTCCATAATCAGTTCGTTCGCGGGAACGCTCGCCGGAACGGTGATATGGATTTTAGCAATCTGGCCATCGTGATCGGCATAGATGATATTTTCCATTTTCATCGCCTCAATCACCAGCAACGCATCGCCAGCACGAATCGTGTCGCCCTCTTTCACCATCAGCTTACTAATCAGCCCTGCAATCGGTGCGCGAAGCTCATGCGCTAAATCATCGGATGGCGCTTCGGGGATATATTGCGCAAGCTCTGCCACGCGCGGGCTGCGCACCGAAACGCGCACATTGTAACCCGCAAATTCGAGCTGATAGCCTTCAGGCAAGCGCGCGGTTTTCACGCTGATCGGGCGACCATTGACGGTGCCTTGAAACAGCTTGTTGCCCAGCTTCCAGGAGCTTCGAATCACAATCAGACCATCGTCAAAACCAATATCATAGCCATGTTCTTTTTTGCGGCTGTAAACGGGATAATTACTCTCCATAATATTGACCACCCAGCGCTGGCCAATCGCACGTTCACGCGCAGGCAACTGACCCGATATTTTCGCCGCGCGTTCCTGATCGCGCAGATAACAAAACATCGCCACCGCCATGCATACGCGCTTGGCTTCGGAATCAATCGCGGCACCCGCATAACCCGCCGGATATTCCTGCTCAATGAAGTTGGTGCAAATATCGCCGCTGCGAAAACGATCATGCGCCAGCACCGCATCGAGGAATGAAATATTATGCGCAATGCCGCGAATAATGGTCTCTCCCAGCGCCACGCGCATCGCGTCAAT
>JAKFUW010000172.1 GCA_021732545.1 Alphaproteobacteria bacterium
GTAACATAGAGGGTGTCGCCTTTGCCCACGCGCAATTTTGCGAGCAGTTCCTTGGAAAGGATAATGCCCGCTGAATTGCCGATTGATGTTACTTTTGCCTGATCCATGAGGTTAGTATAACAAATGTTATAACATGCGTCAAACGTTATGATACCGCTCCGCCGCTGTCACAAACGCCGCCAATATCGCGGTATCCGCAGGGGTTACATTATATTCAGGGTGCCATTGCACGCCTAAGCAAAAGGGGTGACCTGGTAGCTCGATGCCCTCAATCAGGCCATCGGGGGCGTGGGCGTTGACCACCATGCGCGGCGATGGTTTCTCCACCGCCTGATGGTGCGCGCTGTTCACGCCGATTTCTGTTTTGCCCACAATCCGCGCTAATAAGGTGCCCTCCACAATGTTTACCGTGTGGCCAACTTCATGGCGTGGATTGGGCTGTTCATGCGCGATGTCGCTATCAATCGCGTCGGGCACATGCTGAATCAGCGTGCCACCCAGCACCACATTGAGCAATTGCTGGCCGCCGCAAATGCCCAAAATCGGCATGTTGCGGGCAATCGCGCCCTCGGTCAGTGCCCATTCAAATGCGGTGCGGCTGGTTTTGGTGGTCACGGTTTCGTGCACCGTATTTTGCCCATATAAATGGGGCGCAATATCAAAATCGCCGCCAATAATCACCAGTGCATCGATGAGATCCAGATAGTGATTTACTTTTCCCATCTCGTGCGGCAAGCCAATGGGGATGCCGCCTTGCGCACTGACGGAGGTAAAATAATTCTCACGAATCGCATACCATGGCAGCTTGGAATAGGTCGGTTTGGTTTCATAATCGAGGGTGAAACCAATAATCGGCAGGCGTTTGGGCACGGTGATGATCCTCGTCTTGCGTTTTTGGGACAGCTCAGGCACTATGGTAGCAACAACAACGAATTCCGCCACAGGAATCGTCTTTTTCGCACAGGGAGTGTATATATGGCGTTACCCGCATTGTTTGGGTTTTTAGCTGGCTTGTTGATGATCATCGCAGCCGTGATGATGAACACCAGAGAATATCTCATCTTTTTCCATATCGAAGCCTTTATGATTGTCATCGGTGGTTCGATCGCATGCGCCTATATGAGCTTTCAATATCGCTATGTGAACATCGCATTTCGCGCGATTATGTGGATGTTCAAAAAGCCCAAATCCACTCGCGAAGGACTCAATGCCGATATTATGCGCCTGATCCGCTGGGCGTATTTAGTGCAGCAAAAAGGCCTGCCTGCATTGGAAGCTGAAATCCGCACCGTGCCTACTAACGACCCCGTGATTAAATATTGCTTAGAGATTGTCACCACCGCGCACAAGCCCGAAGAGCTTCGCAAGATGATGGAAACCGCCATTGAATCGGAGTTTGAGCGCAAAGTGGTGCCGGTCACCATCTTGCGCACCATGGGCGCTAATGCGCCATCGTTTGGATTGATCGGAACGCTGGTGGGGTTAATCGCGATGCTGCAAGGTCTGGGCGGCGGCGCTGGCGATGAAATGTTTAAGGTGGTGGGTTCAGGCATGGCCACCGCACTCACCGCCACGCTCTATGGTATTTTTGCAGCAAGAATGATCTGTTTGCCAGCCGCCAACCAGTTGCAGCAAAAAGAGGAAATTGAGCAGTTTCGTAACACCATGATGCTGGAGGGTTTGATTATGCTTTCCGAGAAGAAAAGCCCGCGCTTTATGCAAGACAGGCTCAACAGCTTTCTCGATCCTTCGAATCATTTTAGCATTGATCGTCAGATAAAGTAGGGGGTTATTAATTGTCACCCCGCATTTATTGCGGGGTCTGGTACTGCATGGATGAGATGCCGCAATGAATGCGGCATGACAGAATCTAAATACAGGAGACGATATGTCGAACAAACCCAAAAAAGGCCACATCGAAGAAGATGAAAGCTGGCTGATTACCTATGCCGATATGATCACGCTGATGATGGCGTTTTTTATTATCATTGTGGCGATGTCTAAACCTGATTCGGGCAAGGTTAAACAAGTGGCCGAATCGCTCAAGCAAGCGGGCTTTGTGCGCGAAGAAATTGCCGAAAACCCCGAAGATATTCTCAAAGAAGAACTCGAAATGCTGATCGAACAAAACCAGCTTGAGCAGGTGATGTCGGTGGAGCAAACCGACAAGGGCATCATGCTTGAGCTTTCAAGTTCGTCTTTTTATCATTCAGGTTCCGCCAAATTTCGCAAGGAAGCCATCCCGATTTTAGAGCAGGTTGCCGATATTTTGCGCGACTTTGATTACGATGCGTATGAAATTAAGGTGGAAGGCCATACCGATGATGTCGATATTCAATCCGAGCAATTTCCTTCCAATTGGGAGCTTTCAGCGGGTCGCGCGGCTAACATTGTGCGCTTTTTCATCGCCGATGGCTTAAAGCGCGAGATCATGCATGTGGCGGGCTTTGCCGACGTGAAACCCAAAGTGCCGAATCTGGCCAAAGACGGCACGCCAATCCCTGCGAATCGTGAGCTCAACCGCCGCGTGGCGGTGCATATTGAGCGGGTGGAGTAGGGTTTAGGGGCTAGGGGATTTAGAACCCTCTCTTTTTAGGAGAGGGCAGGGTGAGGGTGGCCGTTTATCCAAGGGGTTAACAGTGTGGGCACACCACCTCGATCCTCCCCCCAGAGAGGAGGAAGAGCATAAGCCTGGCGCGGGCGGTTCGCTTGCTTCTGTGTATGCGGAATGAGAGCAGGCTTGCAAAATTACTCATTCTGTTATAAAATCTGAACTCGGGTTTAGTTTGGGGTCAGCATAGAGGATTACGACTTGAAAAAGTAGGAGATTTTATCAATGCCATCAATTACAAAAGAACAGTGCGAAAACGCTGCAAAATGGTGGGGCAGTTTTTTGCCAGTCAAGGGAAAACAATCTCCTGACACAGAATATATTACAGTATTTTTGAATATTGATCATCCAGAGAGAGGGACTTTACATACTAGCTCTGTAAGCAGCACAAGGGAGCAATTAGGAGACATTTCTGGACAAACCCGAGACTTATTTGTAAAAAAGTTGGCTGAAAG
>JAKFUW010000158.1 GCA_021732545.1 Alphaproteobacteria bacterium
GCAAAACACCCTTAGAATATACATAAATAAAATCAATAAGTTATATATTTTTGTGGCTCCCGCCACCTTAATAATCTGTATGAAGATATCCGCGTTTTTTCCCTTGTGCTTACAGCGATTTTACGCTAAATCCCGCGCTGGATAGTGATTTTTTCTAACATTCTTAATAGTAAGGATTTATTTTATGGCTAAGGCGAAATTTGAGCGGACGAAACCGCATTGTAACATTGGCACGATTGGTCACGTGGATCACGGCAAGACGTCACTCACGGCTGCGATCACGAAGATTCTGGCGGAGACGGGTGGCGCGACGTATCGCGCGTATGACAGCATCGATGCGGCGCCGGAAGAAAAAGCACGCGGCATCACGATTGCAACCGCGCATGTGGAATATGAAACGGCGAACCGCCACTATGCGCATGTGGATTGTCCAGGTCACGCCGATTATGTGAAGAACATGATCACGGGTGCGGCGCAAATGGATGGCGCAATTTTGGTGGTATCTGCGGCGGATGGCCCGATGCCCCAAACCCGCGAGCACATTCTGCTGGCGCGCCAGGTTGGCGTTCCATCGATCGTGGTGTTCTTGAACAAATGCGACATGGTGGATGACGAAGAATTGCTGGAATTGGTGGAGATGGAAGTGCGTGAATTGCTCACCAGCTACAACTTCCCGGGCGACGATATTCCGATGATCAAAGGCTCGGCCTTGGCCGCACTCGATGGCAGCAACGACAAGCTTGGCCGCGAGGCAGTGATTGCGTTGATGGCCGCGGTTGATTCGTACATTCCGCAACCAGAGCGCCCGATTGACCGCGCCTTCTTGATGCCGGTGGAAGATGTATTCTCGATTTCTGGCCGTGGTACGGTGGTGACCGGCCGCGTGGAACAAGGCATTGTGAAGGTCGGCGAAGAGATCGAAATCGTGGGTCTGCGTGACACCCAAAAAACGATTTGCACCGGCGTGGAAATGTTCCGCAAACTGCTCGACGAAGGTCGTGCTGGCGATAACGTTGGCATCCTGCTGCGCGGCACCAAGCGCGAAGATGTGGAGCGTGGTCAGGTGTTGTGCAAGCCAGGCAGCATCAAGCCGCACACCAAGTTTGAGGCGGAAGCGTACATTCTGACCAAGGATGAAGGTGGCCGTCATACGCCGTTTTTCACCAACTATCGCCCTCAGTTTTACTTCCGCACGACGGATGTAACCGGCATGGTTCAATTGCCTGAAGGCGTGGAAATGGTGATGCCCGGCGATAACATTAAAATGCAAGTAGAGCTGATCGCGCCGATCGCGATGGATCAGGGCTTGCGCTTTGCGATTCGTGAAGGTGGCCGCACCGTCGGCGCTGGCGTCGTCGCGAAAATTAACGATTAATTATTGACGCGATGCCGTGCTGCAAATGCTGGCTTTTCAAGCTTCCGTTGCTCACCTACCTTCAGGTACGCTGCGCTACGGCTCTTCAAAATCCAGCATTTTCGCTTCGGCCTAGCGTCAATATTCGTGCATATTAACACCAAAAGCCCCGCTGGAAACGGCGGGGTTTTTTTGTGTCTGTCCTCATCAATAGGCGATTAACTTTATTATTCCAAAAACCTGTCACCCCGTCGTATGACGGGGTCTGGTTAAGTTAGCGCATATAGTGTCAGACCCCGCAATAAATGCGGGGTGACGGCCTTAGGAAGTGGTCAACGCTGTTAAAAACACTTGCAACCCTAGCCCCTAGCCCTTATATCCTCTGGTCATGTAGGGGTGTAGCTCAGTTGGTAGAGCGGCGGTCTCCAAAACCGCAGGTCGCAGGTTCGACCCCTGTCGCCCCTGCCATTGTGATGGTGCTATAAACAAGAGGGGTTTCAGCGAGCATGCTCTCCTTCTTGAAGCGCTTTGCGAGCCCATTCGGGTCTGTCTGAAGTTTCTTGCTTTACACCGCTTTTGCGTGCGCCGTGCGCGGCTTTGCGCGCTTGGCTACGGTAGTCATCATCCCCGCCGCCTGATCCCTCATCGCGCGATGGGTGTTTGCGTCGCCCTCCTTGAGAGCGCTCACCACCACCTGTTTCTTTTTTGCGCGCTTGCGGTTTGGGTTGTGGGCGAGCAGCGGGTTCTGCTTCTCCTGCTTCGGCAGGCTTGCCTGCGGCAGGTGCAGGGGGGGCGGGGGCAGTAGGTTGAGCTGGCGCTTCTGGCTGTAATGCCTCTTGCTCTGCTTTGCGCTGTGCTAGTCTGTCGGCTCGATTTTTATCCGTTTTAAGGGCTGCTTGAATGGCTTGTTCTTCGGCGATGGCTTTGGCAATGGCTTCAGCACGTTTGATGGCCTCTTCTTTTTGAGCCTGCTGCTCAGGTTTGACCTCTGCTTTGGTATAATGATCTTTCAGCGCGGCTGCTGCACTACCTAGCGTGGTTAATGACTTCTCATCCATACCACGCAATGTATCAGCTATTAATGCGGGGTCTTGCTGAACGAGATAACCCGCTATTTCCTCAGGTTTAACCGGAGATTTATCCCTGTTTGGAATTTTACCACTCAATGCATCATCCAATGTTCGACCAATTTTAACCGCTGCTTTTTTATCGGCGGCGAGAATTCTACCTTCACTTTTTGCTCGATCGGCCACTTCTTTGGCGTGAGCCGCTGGTAACAATGTAGCCAGACGCAGTTCTTCTGCTGAGATGATCTTCGTTAATGCAGCAGCGCGTTTACCAATATCGCCACCATCTCCATCAACCAGACTCTGAGATTCAGTTTTGAGGTTTGCTAATGTGTCTTTATCCAATCCACTAAGAGCGTGTTGCACAATTGCAGCTTTATAGCCGCCCCCCTCTTTTGTGAGATCACCCAGAAGGGTGGTTACGACCGTTTGGTGCGCTACCTGTGGCCTGAGTGGTGTCTCTTTGATTGTTTTATCGATGCGGTTGATTAAACGGTCTGCCATCACAAGATCGGTGGGTGCAATCGCTGGTAATGTGGGGGTAGTCTTTGGCACGAGAGCAGCGGGGCGGGCATCAGTTCTTCTTTCGGGCGCTGCTGCTTGTGCGGTTTGCACTTCAGGGGCGCGGGTGGG
>JAKFUW010000116.1 GCA_021732545.1 Alphaproteobacteria bacterium
TATTATTACCAAAAAACAAGTAGTGGATGCGCTTGCTGAAGATAGATTTAAAGCGATGGATATTTTACCCGAAGGCGCAACGTTTCACACGCAGATGATGGCGCTTTGGCAAATGGCGGAGCAGCCAGAACTAGTAAAGAAGCAAGAAGGTGTTGACTTGCCAGAAAATCCTGAATTTGTTGGTAACTTCGTCAAATCGGTGGAGCATGTGCAAGGCTCGCGTCATTTGCTGCGCTTTGCTAAGAAAGAAGCCGTACAAGCAGATGCGACTAAGCCTACTGTGCTATCCCGGATTGATGATCAACGTGTGATGAGAAATCTCAACTATACCGAAGGTGAGGTTGCAAAGCTTTATCACTCTGGTGCAGAAAAAACGCCGTTTATGAATAATTTGATTCGGGCTCAGCGCGACCAGGTTTATGCGTGCAGCATGCAGTTTCTCGATGAGGTGATGGGCGCAAAGCACCAAAAAACTGAGGATTTAGATGCAGCCTCACAGGCCGCAAGCACCGAGAGATTGTCTCAGCTTGAGAAAATTTTAACCAGCTATGAGCGAGCCATTGAAACAGACAGACCGCCAGATATAAAGGAAACAAGCTTTGGTGCATTGTGTTTTGAACACGCAACAAAGGAGCCAGCGACGCAAGCTCCTAAATGTGTGGTAGAGCTGGGCTCCCTAGAATATATGGAAAAAAGAAGAACGATGTCGGAATCCGCTGTTGCTCAGCGGTCGTAAAAGGATTCATCCATTGGCAGTGCTATAATTGCCCATTTGCTCCACATCTGGCATGACGTCTATATTTTCTTCCTGTGCGTTTGCAGTGGTTGCCATGCGCGCCTGCTGCGCCAGCACACTATAGGCCACACCTAAATATTTCATCGCGTCATCAATGTGGCCCGATGGCGAAATCCCATTCTCACAGCCCAGTTTATTGGCGAATGTCTGCGTGCTAACATCGCCAATCGAGGCGACTTTGCTTGCATAAATGTGGCCTGCAGTGGTGTTGGGGAGCATGAAAACCTCAGAGTTTGGGTTGAATATCTGATTTCTTAATCTAGCATAATTTTAAGGTGCGCGCATATGACGATTAGGTGAAGATTCCGTCTTGTGAATAACTGCATTGCATTAGCGGATAAAACCCTAAATAATCGTTGAATCTGCGCTCAAAACCGTTATACCACAGGGCATGAGCAAGAGCTTTCAAGATATTATTTTAACGCTGCAGAATTATTGGGCCAATCAAGGCTGCGTCATTTTGCAACCCTATGATATGGAAGTGGGAGCGGGCACGTTCCACCCCGCTACCACGCTGCGTGCACTGGGGCCAGATGCGTGGAACTGCGCCTATGTGCAGCCCAGCCGCCGCCCCAAAGATGGTCGCTATGGGCAAAATCCCAATCGTTTGCAGCATTATTATCAGTTTCAGGTCATCCTCAAGCCTTCGCCGGGTAACATTCAGCAGCTTTACCTCGATTCGTTGGCGGCGCTGGGTATCGACCCCAAAAAACATGATATCCGCTTTGTGGAAGATGATTGGGAATCGCCGACGCTCGGCGCATGGGGCCTGGGCTGGGAAGTCTGGTGCGATGGCATGGAAGTCACGCAATTTACCTATTTTCAGCAAGTGGGAGGCATTGAGTGCCGCCCCGTTTCCGGTGAGCTTACCTATGGCTTAGAGCGTTTGGCGATGTATATTCAGGGTGTGGAAAATGTCTATGATCTGGGGTGGAATTTTAGTCCCCAGTTGCCAGTTGCCAGTGATCAGGAAAAAGGGCTGGAGACTGGAGACCGGAGACTGGCGACTCGTTTCACCTACGGCGATGTATTCTACCAAAATGAAGTTCAGTTTTCCGCCTACAACCTCGAACATGCCGACACCGAACAACTCTTGCGTCATTTTACTGATGCGGAGCGCGAATGTATGGCGCTGCTGGAGAAAAACTTGCCGCTTCCCGCATATGATCAATGCATTAAAGCCAGCCATCGTTTTAATCTGCTCGATGCGCGCGGCGTGATTGGTGTGACCGAACGCGCCAGTTATATCGCCCGCGTGCGCGCCTTGGCGAAGGGCTGCTGCGAGGCTTACTTAGAAGTGATGAGAGTCGAGAGTCGAGAGTCGAGTGCAGCATGACGATACAACTCACCCTTTTAAAATCCAAAATTCACCGTGCGACCGTCACGCAAGCGCAGCTTCATTATGAAGGCTCGATCGGGATTGATCGCGCGCTGATGGATGCTTCGGGTTTACTGCCATATGAAAAGGTGGATGTGCTCAACATTGCTAATGGTGCGCGCATTTCCACTTATGTGATTGTGCAACCTGCTGGCAGCGGCGATATTATCATCAATGGTGCGGCCGCGCATTTGTTTGCGCCGGGCGATCTGGTGATTATTCTGTCCTATGCGAGCATGGATGTGAGCGAAGCCAAAACACACAAACCCACCATTGTGAAGGTGGACGCGAACAACAAGGTAAAGCATGGTTGATAAAATTATCCGTCATTGCGAGGAGCGCGCGCAGCAAGCGACGCGGCAATCCATGGATCGCCACGCGACTGCTTCGCTCGCGATGACGACAGGAGAGTGCCGTGGTTGATTTATTATTTGAATGTTTCTCCGAAGAGATTCCAGCTAGGATGCAAGCGGCTGCGGCAGAGCAACTGACAAGCAAACTGGTCGCCGCATTGAAAGAGGCGAATCTCGCGCATGGTGCGGTGTGTTCATTTGTATCGCCGCGTCATCTGGCGGTGATGGTCAAAGATCTGCCAGCGCAGCAACCTGATCAAACGACAGAGCGTAAAGGCCCCAAAGTTGGTGCGCCACAAGCTGCAATTGATGGCTTTTTAAAATCGACTGGCCTGAACCTCGGTCAATTACAGATTCAAACCGTCGGCAAAGACGAATGCTATATGGCGGTGGTGCATATGCAAGGCAAAGCACTGGCCGATGCAATTAAGCCGATGCTGGAAGAGATTTTGCGCGGGTTTCACTGGCCCAAATCGCAGCGCTGGGGCGCTTATGACATTGCGTGGGTGCGCCCGCTG
>JAKFUW010000001.1 GCA_021732545.1 Alphaproteobacteria bacterium
GCTAAAATGTCTAATGAAGCGGTTAGCAGGCATATATCGCACTCATGAAACCTAAGGCTGTGCGCAGAGACAGCAATACCCAATCGTGCCGCATTGGTACGCAAGGAATCCAACATCCCCTTACGAATCCATGCCTCCCACGTGACCATTACTGCAGAATCGGTTGGCAGCGGGCTATCTTCCATCCAAAACGCATCCAGCCCAGCAAGGCGAATGGCTTCAATAGTGTCAACAGACAGCGTTAAGCCTTTTGTTCCACTTGCGTCATATGATTCATCGCCATATTTCTTCACTTTTCCCTTTAGAGATTCAACTCGGCGATCAGGTACAAAAATGGTCGCTTTAATTTTCCCGTCCACCATACGCACGTTGAGCAATTCGACTGGTGCGGTTGGTGCTTGGCGATTTTCAAGCGCATCAATATCTAACGGCTGATGGTCTGCACCCTCGATATCCAAACAAACGCCCGTAACAATATCAATGTCAGGTATTCTGATATTTTCGATTAACGCCGCACGATTGCCTAATGCAGTCGTGATGTCTTCTTCTAGCTTGGTTGCATGCAGAAAACGCTGCTGACGTGCAGTACGAACAGGACGATCTTCGCTAGGAATGAATCCCGTTACTGGAGTATAATCAGCTCTCTGGGAGTTCTCTGGTAGCAGTATATGCTTTAAATCTTTGCGAATAGGCATCACGATCCATCATGCGGTTATTTACTGTAGTGCAGCCCCGCATGTTTTCTTTCCTGTATCCCCCATGCATTTCTATGATGGGTTTGGTGAAGTTACCACCACTGTGATGGATACGCTTCCCACCCAAGCGATTCATCTGGTGCAGGACTATTCGCAAATTCCATCAGCAAAAATACGAAATAGCTTGGCTGCGCTTGTGCGAGCAGTGGCGAAGGAGCAAAGCGATGGGATATAAACCATATGGCGATGAACCCAAACGCAGCCGCATGAGTGAATTCATCGAATGCTTCGTTGTCACGCTATTCTGGTTTCCTACAGCTATCGGCGGGTGGCTGGTGCATTTTGGAATGGGAGTGTGGTGGATGATTGCCATCACCTTGATTTTAGCGATTGTGATGGGGTACAAATTTTCTGCACCCGAAAAAAAGCGCGAGCATAGTGCCTGAGTAAGTAACAAATCCATCTATGTCTTACTCGTTGCAATAGCTGGTCAAAGACCAGCGGTATCTTTTCGGTAGTTAACAACTACTCATGATTGCCGACGATTATATTAAAACAATCCTAGATTGATTTTTTGTGATATGGTGGGCTCCCCTTCTAGGGGGAATTCATCAACCATATCATAGGAGTATTTATGGCAAGCGCTTACTTAAAATTTGCAGGTCAATTCTGTAACCTCAATCCATACGAACTCAAACATTTGAGCGAATGCATCTTATGCAAGATCGAGCATGGGTTCAATGAAAAACTCTGTGGCTGCAACAGCAAAGTAGCACTGACAGAGAAGGACATAAAGTTTGCCATCACCGAAGCCATGCAGGATATTTTGCTGGAGTTGAAGCAGCAGGAAATCAGGATGGAGCGGATGAGATTGGATCAGACAAGAACCAAAATGTTCGCCTCAAAAAAAATAGCCGCCTGATTGCTTTGACATAAATGGCATCAGGTTTTATTGTGCTCTTTGAGGGGGCTGCAATCCCCTAATAACAGCGATTTATGTAGGCTCGTTTCAGCAAGCCCTGCTTCCGCACGCTCATGCGTCGGGAGTAGGCTGAATACAATAGCTCGAAAGGGTAAATAAGCCTGCGCCCGTTATTAGGCGATTACAATTCCCGGCACCAGTGCTGCGGATTGATATTTGAAAGGTGTGCTGGAGAAATTCAGCGCACCTTTTTGTATGTTGATGTATAAAAAAGTGGGGAATACTGTCGCTTATTATTATGGCATATAATCTTCCAAACCACACGCTAAGCTGCTAAAAGAAATCGTAAAAACAATAGGCGCTTATGAACTTAACCGATTTATTTCAGAAGATGGGAATCGACCCGGAGCAGGTAATAGTGCTGCGACACCGCCCGTCTGAGCCTAAATTTAATAAAGTTCTACCTTGGCTTGCAGCCGAAAAACCAGATGTGTTTAATGCCTACCAGCAAACGCAGGGGGAAAAACTCGAGAAGGCTTTTCAAAGTGCCGCCTACGTTGCCTCTTTTATAGGGCATGAGCCGGGTAAGGCTTTATTTGTGGGGCTCTACGCCATAGGCAAGACGAAACCTCTGACGTTCGAAAAATACTGGCAGGTTCCAGCTTATATCGAAATGAAGAAATTAGGCATGAGAGGCTTCACCGAAGAAGGTGGCCGCGCTTCTTGCCTGTGGTTTGATCTTAAGCTGAACGATAATTTTTATCCGCAGTGGAAAGGCAAATTAATCATCGGATGGCCTGCGCCCGAGCGGTCATGGTGGCGGCGTGCGCATAAAAATGATTTCCCCGTCCTTACGCTGCTTGAAGATAGCGCACTAGTTTCTGCGATGCCGGAATGGAATGACCTTGTGCTCAAGTGGGACGAGCTGCGCATTCTTCCTAAACATTGGCAAGCGGCTCTGTCGCAATGGCGGGGGATTTATTATATTTTCGATGCGTCGGATGGGAAAGGCTATGTCGGCTCTGCCTACGGCGATAAAAATATTCTCGGGCGCTGGCTTAATTATTCAGCGTCAGGCCACGGAGGGAATGCGCTATTGCGCAAACGCGATCCTCAGCATTTCCAATTCAGCATTTTAGAGCGAGTTTCGCCGGACATGGAAGCGACCGATGTTATTCAGCGAGAGGCGAGCTGGAAAAGCAGATTGCATACCCATTCGCCGTTTGGCCTAAACGACAATTAAATCAGGCTCTAAAACCTTCTGAAAGTGAGGAATGGTGCCGCTTAGGTGATTCGAACACCTGACCCCGTCATTACGAATGACGTGCTCTACCAGCTGAGCTAAAGCGGCACATGATGCAGATTTACAAATACTCACAAGCACTTGCAAACCTTTTGCTGACATGGCGCTGATACGAG
>JAKFUW010000027.1 GCA_021732545.1 Alphaproteobacteria bacterium
TTCCATTTATGTGGTGCTGGGGGTGCTGACGCTGCCGCAAATGCTGATTGCCTATGTGGTGATTCTGCTTGCCACCACCATTTTTGTCTATCCGTTTTTAGCCAATATCTCGGCGCTGACGGTCTATGTGGAAAAACTCGCCCAAGACAAACGCGTGCAGGCGCCCAAGCTTAAATATCTGAGTGTGCCGTTTGATTTATCGCAAGCGCTGGAAAATTTACAGCGCAGCTGGGAAATTAAAAAGCAGCAGATGGAAAGCATTATTACCGAGCGCGAAATTCTGGTGGATACGCTGCCCGATATTTTGATTATGATCGATGATCAAAAGCGCATAGTGCGCACCAACCGCGCCACCCGCGCCATTTTTGGCCAGAATCTGGCACAAAAGCCACTGCGCGAGGTGATTGGTAACGATTTGCTCATCGATTCGGTCAATAGCGTGATCCATGATTTAAAAGGCCGCGAGGTGGAATTCCGGATTGAAGACCCCGTGATTCGTGATTTTTTGGCGATCATTGAGCGCTTTCCGGTGCCATCGGCAGGTGGGATTTCCACGGTCATTACCATGAACGATATTACCGAGCTTAAAAGTGTGGAGCAGATGCGCGCCGACTTTGTGGCCAATGCCAGCCACGAAATTCGCACGCCACTGGCAAGCATCAAGGGCTTTATCGAAACGCTACTGGGCCCAGCGCGCGACGATGAACCAGCACGCATTGAGTTTCTGGGCATTATGCTGGAACAAGCCGATAGGATGCAGCAGCTTATTAACGATTTGCTATCGCTTTCAAAAATCGAGATGAACGCGAACACCATCCCCGTCGATCCGGTGGATCTGATTCGGGTGGTGCGCAAAGAAACTGAGCATTTTAAGCGCCCAGCCGAGGCCAAGGGCATGACCATCACCCTCGATCTGCACGATAATTTGCCACGCGCCAAAGGCGACACCAATGAACTGGCGCAAGTGGTGCATAATCTGGTCGGCAATGCGGTCAAATATGGTTTCACCAACAGCGAGATTGTAGTGAAAGCCCGTGTTGTTAGTGAGTTGCCTGCTGATATTAAAATGCGCAATCAATCGCGCGTCATTAGCTTGAGCGTGCGCGATCAGGGCGAGGGCATCCCCAAGCAGCATTTGCCGCGCCTGATGGAGCGTTTTTACCGCGTGGATAGTGCCCGCACCCGCCAAGTAGGTGGCACGGGGCTGGGCTTGGCGATTGTGAAAGGGATCATCACGCGTCACCGTGGCGTGATCATCGTCGATAGTATTGAAGGCGAAGGCAGCACCTTTAGCATCTATGTGCCGATTTATGAGGATTAACGCTATTGGGATAAAAATCAGTGGCATGTGGCCAAAGATTAGGATAGTTTTTGATCATGAGCATCGATGATACATCTGGAATTGAGCGCCGCACCAGCCTGATATTGCTGCAATATTGGAATGGTTTGCGCGATGATCGGCCTTTTCCGAAGGAAGCTGAAATTGACCCCGACCAGCTTAGCATGGTTTGGGGCCATTGCTTTGTGATTCAACTGCGCGACATTAAAAAAGTGCGCGATTATAACTATACTTATTTTGGACAAAATCTGGCACGAGCCTACCATGACGGCACGCTGGATAATTTCAATGGTAAAATGATTTCGCCTGATGCCAACCGCACTGCCGCCTTGTTTGAAGAAGTGATTAAAAGCGGAGACCCTGTTTTAGATGAAGGCGAATATGTTAACCCGATTGGCAAAGTGGTGAAATTCAGGCAGTCGCTGATGCCGCTGGGCGATGACAAAGGCCGCGCTGTTTTTTCCATATTGGGCGGCGCGTGGTTCAAACTGTTCGAGCAATAACATCTAAAGCCTTGCATTTGCCTGATCTTTTTGTGTTAAATTGTCGTTGACAGTCACCCTATGTTTGCCTATGTTCACCTCCCTCAAGAATAGAAGAACATAAAGAGAAATAGATATGAGCACTTATTCGGCAAAGCCACAAGATATCGACGCAAAATGGTGGATTATTGATGCACAAGATGTCGTCCTCGGGCGCATGGCATCGCATGTCGCCAATGTGTTGCGCGGCAAACACAAGCCCATGTTCACCCCACACATGGATTGCGGCGATCACGTGATTATCGTAAATGCCGATAAGGTGAAGCTGACTGGCAAAAAGAAAGAAAACAAGATTTATTACTGGCACACGGGCCATCCGGGCGGTATTAAAGAGCGCACGGCGGAGGCCATTTTAAACGGCAAGCACCCCGAACGCGTGGTCGAAAAAGCGGTTCAGCGCATTATTCCCGAAGGCCCTCTGGGTCGCGCACAATTCTCTAAGCTGCGCGTCTATGCTGGCACCGAACATCCGCACGAAGCACAACAACCTAAAGTGCTCGATTTTGCAGCACGCAATCCTAAAAATAAGAGGTAACCCCGATGATTAACCTTGCTATGGCAACCACTGCCGCCCCCGAAGAAAAACCCCGTGAGCCCAAAATCGATGCGCTGGGTCGCTCCTATGGCACCGGTCGCCGTAAGGATTCTTCGGCACGCGTCTGGCTCAAACGTGGTTCTGGCAAAGTGATTGTCAATGGCAAAGAAAATGCCGTTTATTTTGCACGCCCTACTTTGCGCATGCTCATCAACCAGCCATTTTTGGCGGTGGATGGTGAAAACAAATTCGATGTGATGTGCACCGTTAAAGGTGGTGGTTTATCTGGTCAAGCGGGTGCCGTGCGTCATGGTATTAGCCGCGCACTCGATTGCTACGATCCAACCTTCCACAAAGCGCTTCGCCAAGGCGGGTTTCTCACGCGCGATAGCCGCGTGGTGGAACGCAAAAAATATGGTAAGGCCAAAGCCCGTCGTAGCTTCCAATTCTCTAAACGCTAAAAGTTATTTTACTATCAATTTTTTCAGCGCGCTGCTTGTTTCGCCTTTTTTCGTCATTCCCCGAATTTTGCAAAGCAAAATTATAGGGGAATCTAGTGTATATTTAGAA
>JAKFUW010000212.1 GCA_021732545.1 Alphaproteobacteria bacterium
TTGCCAAAATTGTCGGGCTGCCGACTTCATCCACCGCTTCCGGGATGATCTCTGACAACGGTTGATGGGTCGCTAATGAGCGACGGCGGTGGATATTCTCCACTACCACAATCGCATCATCGACCACGATACCAATCGCCAACACCAACCCAAATAGCGTGAGATTGTTAAGCGAAAAGCCGATGATATCCATCACCGCGAAGGTACCAATCAATGAAATTGGAATCGCCACAATCGGAATAATCGCTGCGCGCCAATTTTGCAAAAACAGCATGATGACGAGCACCACTAAAACCACCGCTTCAATGATGGTGGTGTAGACCGCGTCAATCGATTGCGAGACAAATTCGGTGGGGTTATACTCAATTTTATACGCAAGTCCTTTGGGGAAATCTTTTTCAAGCCCTTTCATGGTAGCTTTAATTTCATCCGCCGTTTCAAGTGCATTGGTGCCAGGGCGCTGGAAGATCGGCAGCGCCACCGCAGGCTTTCCACCCAGATAACCGCGCGTGCCGTAGCTGTCGGCGCCCAGTTCCACGCGGCCAATGTCCTTCACTCGAACCGTGCGGCCACCCTCACCCGATTTAACCACAATATTGGCGAATGCTTCTGGTTCAATCAGCCGACCTTGGGTTTGCACTTTGAGCTCAAACGCACTTTGATTTTCCATCGGCTGCTGTCCGAGCGTACCCGATGCCACCTGCACATTTTTCGAGCGCAGCGCTGCCACTACATCGCCCGCCGTTAACCCCAACGACGATATCCGGTCAGGATCCAGCCAGATGCGCATCGCATATTCGCTCGCACCAAACAGCCGCACATCGCCCACGCCGTTAATCCGC
Source organism: Alphaproteobacteria bacterium (assembly GCA_021732545.1). Taxonomy (GTDB): domain Bacteria; phylum Pseudomonadota; class Alphaproteobacteria; order Rickettsiales; family UBA3002; genus JAKFUW01. Next base: position 843 of record JAKFUW010000212.1, read on the forward strand.
GCCAGCGAATCCCTCACTTGCAAAGTCGCATAGTTGCCGATATAGGTCTGGTCAAACGTACCATCGGGCGAAAACATATTCACCACCATCATCAGATCGGGCGAATTTTTTCGCGTGGTGATACCCCTACGGCGCACTTCTTCGGGCAGTCGCGGCTCGGCTACGGCCACGCGGTTTTGCACCAACACCTGCGCCGTATCGAGATTCGTCCCCAGCGCAAAGGTAATGGTGATCGAAACCGAACCGCTATCGGTCGATTGCGACGACATGTACAGCATGTTTTCCACACCGTTAATTTCCTGCTCGAGCGGCGAGGCTACGGTTTTGGCAACCACATCGGCGCTGGCTCCGGGATAGGTGGCGCTCACCACAATGGTGGGCGGTGTCACGCGCGGATATTGCTCAATCGGTAATTGCACATAGCCAATCGCGCCGATAATCAGCACAATAATCCAGGTCACTGCGGCGAAAATTGGTCGATCAATAAAGAAGTGCGACAGTTTCATATATCCTCATTTATAGTCATCCTGAACTCGTTTCAGGATCTTTTCGAATAGATGCCGAAACACGTTCGGCATGACACGCGCTAACCCCTAGACCCTAGCCTCTACTTTTTTTCATCTACCGGTACTGGCGTCACTTTCATACCTGGGCGCACCATCATAATGCCCGCCATCACCACGCGGTCATCACGGCTAAGCCCTTCGCGAATAATCCGCAAAGCCCCATCATGCAATGGCCCAAGCACTACATTGCGCGGCTCAATCATGTTGTCTTTGTTCACCACATAGACAATTTTCTGCGTCTGATTGGTGCCCACCACTTCGTCTGGCACCAATGTCGCTTCGTAGCGCCCGCTGCCCGCCATACGCCCACGGCCAAACACACCAGGCAGCAACAATCCATCCTCATTATCGAACGTCGCGCGGCCTTGCAGGGTGCCGGTGTCGGGGTCCACTTCATTATCGACAAAATCAATCACGCCCTCATGCACAAACTCTTTTTCGTCTTGCAACTTCACAAGCATTTTGCGCCGGGCTGTGCGCGAACTCTCGCGCGAGCCCGCGCGGTCAAGCCTGATATATTTGAGCATCTCTTGCTCGCTTGCTTCAAAGTAAAAATCAATCGGATCGGTGGCAACCACGGTGGTTAGCAACGTGGCGCCATTATCTTCACCACTTACTAAATTACCCACATCCACCAGATGTCGGCTCACGCGGCCATCGATCGGTGATATCACTTGCGTAAATTCCAGATTCAGTCTTGCACGATCCAACGCAGATTTGGCCGCATTCATCTCCTGCTGGCGCTGATCGAGTAACTGCATCGTGCCCGCACTGCTTTGCTGCAATTTTTTCGCGCGATCATAATCTTTTTGCCCACGCACATAGGCTGATTGCGCGCTTTGCAGATCAATCTGGTAGGGCCGTTGATCGATGGTGAACAGCAAATCTCCCTGTTTTACTTTTTCCCCATCTTTAAAGTGCAATTCCGCCAGATAACCACTCACCCGCGCGCGCACTTCCACGCGATTGCTGGCACGAAACCGCCCGGTAAATTCATCCCACTCGGTGAGCTCTTTGTAAATTGGAGCGCCCACTTTGATGGGCGGGCCACCGGCTTCTTTTTCTTTTTCATCGTCGCATGCGGCAAGCAACATCATGCTCGCCACGACCACGCACGCTGAAATTTTAAACCGATTTTGAATGATGACAAACATAGTCCTAGAGTCCTTGTGCATGATGACGATATGTCTTGTTACTTCGAATGACTCTAACATTCCAGCAGCAATATAGAAACAGTGTGTAAAAGCGATGCTTTTCATCTGCTAAACAATGGGGTATAGACAAACCTCAACCGCTGGAGCACATATGACTAGGCACCTATTTTTTATTGTTTTTGTTTCAATTTTTCTGGGGTTTTCAGTGCAGGCCAGTGAGCTTTTAAACGTATCTTACGACCCCACACGCGAATTTTACGAAGATTATAACGCGCTCTTTGTCAAACATTGGAAAGACACCACGGGCGAATCGGTTAAAATCAATCAATCCCACGGCGGCTCTGGCAAACAAGCCCGCGCGGTGATTGATGGTTTGCAAGCTGATA
>JAKFUW010000243.1 GCA_021732545.1 Alphaproteobacteria bacterium
GGATCACCCTATAATTTGCTTCGCAAATTCGGGTGATGACGATATGAAAAGAGAAATGAATTTGATGTAATGTTGTCCTATTGTTCAGTTGGGTATCATGACTAAAATCCGTATCGTTATCTTAGGAGCCAGTGGTTATACCGGAGCAGAGCTGTTGCGCTGGTTGCTGAATCATCCGCATGCGGATGTCGTTGCACTCACCGGTGATTCGCAAGCGGGAAAATCCATCGGCGAGGTTTATCCGCATTTAAGCCATGCCTATTCGCATACCCTCATTTCGCATGACGCGGTAGATTATCAAAATATTGATCTGGTATTTTGCTGTTTGCCGCATGGCACCACGCAAGAGATTTTGGCGCTTGTGCCACATCATGTTCGCATCGTCGATTTATCTGCCGATTTTCGCTTGCACAATCTGGAATCTTATCAGGAATGGTATGGCCATGCGCACCGCGCGCCGCAGCTGCAACGCGACGCGGTATATGGTCTGAGCGAGATTCACGCGCAAGCGATTCGCGCGGCACGCATTGTCGCCAATCCTGGTTGTTACCCCACTTCGATTTTGCTCAGCATATTGCCCTTGATTCAAGCGAGTCAGATCGAGCCAGATCGGTTGATTATTGATTCCATGTCAGGGGTATCGGGTGCCGGGCGCAAAGCGGTGCAAGGCAGTCTATTCACGGAAGTCAATGAAGGCGTAAAAGCTTACGGCGTGGGTGGGCATCGCCACGTGGCGGAGATGGAACAAGAAGTATCGAATGCGGCAGGTAAAGAGCTGCACATCAGCTTCACGCCGCATCTGGTGCCGATGAATCGCGGCATCAGTTCCACCATCCACACCCATGTCACAAACGGCAATAAAGCTGCGCAGTTACACGCAACATTATCGGCTTTTTATGCTGATGCACCGTTTGTGCAGATCATGCCGCTTGGCATCATGCCTTCCACTCACGAGGTGCGAGGCACCAATCTGTGCCGCATCGGCGTGGCGGATGATCGGCGCTCGGGCAAAGCGATCATCGTGTCGGTGATTGATAATCTGGTCAAAGGCGCATCGGGCCAAGCCATTCAGAATATGAATCTGATGTTTGGCTTGCCAGAAGTTGCAGGATTAAACGCCGTGGCGGTGTTCCCATGACGATGATTTTGCCGTTTGAGGGCAAAATGCCCATCATTCACCCCGATGCGTGGATTGCTCCGGGCGCGGTGATTATCGGCGATGTGGTGATCGGCGCGCACACCAACATCTGGTTTGGCTGCGTGATTCGCGGCGATGTGAATATCATCCGAATCGGCGAACGCACCAACATCCAAGACGGCACGGTGGTGCATGTGGCGCGCAAAGGGGGGCCTACTCATATTGGTTCCGGCATCACCATTGGCCATTGCGCGTTGATCCATGCGGCCACGTTGGAAGATGATTGCTTTGTGGGGATGCATGCCACCGTGATGGATTTTGCGGTGGTGGAATCGGGTGCGATGGTGGCAGCGGGGGCGCTGGTTGCCCCCAATAAACGCGTGCCAAAAGGCGAATTATGGGCAGGCAACCCCGCACGGCTGATGCGCCCGATGAAACAGTCCGAAATCGACTATATCCCTGAATCGGCACGGCATTATGTGTCTCTCGCCCAGAAATACCAGCCTAATCCCTCTTAGAAGCTTCACATAAGCTTCACAAACATCCCTTGCCCTTTGCGTTACAATCAAGAGTGCCAAAGTGCGTGTGCGCCTTGGCGTTTTATGAAAGGGTAACCCCGCGTGAGTTGGGCGCAGTATTTATATAGCTACATCAAGAACCAGTCGATTGTAACGGCGGGACGATGGCTGATGAGTCTGACCATGATTGGCCTGGCGTTTAGTCCTAGCGTGTCTGTTGCGTTTGTAGTCGTGGGTATTTCGGGTTTGCTACAAGGTGGGATCACCTGGCTAAAACAGCGCGATGCTGAAAATCAACTCGTCACCGATTACCGCGATGAGCTTGCCGCCAAAACCGGTGTGGAGCTTTCCAAACTTACCACTAAAGAACTTCGTATGGTGGCCTATGGCGATGAGGATAAAGCCATTGAAGCCAACCCTGTGCTGGCGCAAGCGATGGAGCGAACCGGTAATCGCAAATGGATGTCGTGGAGCACCTTGGTTGTGGCGGCATTTGCTACGATGGCCTTGTTTCTCCCTTTTCTGGAAAATATCGAAAAAATTGTCACTCCTTTTCTGGATCAAGCCAAAGCCTTTCTTGAGCCCTATGGCCTTGGTGGTGTCGTTCCCAAACATCCTGGTATTTTCACCATGATGCTCGTTTCCGGCACCGGTATGGGCTTGCTGAATAATGTATTTGAGCGCGTGACCGAGCGCGTGATGGGGCTCAACCGCCGCACCGCGCATGAGCAGATTCAGGAAATTCGCCGCGATATTGACAAAAATCAGATCATCGTCCCGCAACAAGTGTTTGGGGTGTTTGTGGCGATTGATAAAAATCTTGATACGAATATTCAGGCGGTGTTCCGCAGGCCCTATGAGGCGATCAATCTGGAAGAACAGCATGATGCGATGCTGATTTTTGGCCAGTCCTTAGAAAGCCGGCAATTACAACATCACACCATTTCATCGCTCACGCATGATTTAAATAATCGCCAGATTGAAGCCGATGAATTAGCCTTTGCGGTGGTAGGTCAGGATTCGGGTGTGCCGAGGTTAGAAAAACCCCAATCACGCGGTAGGCCAAAATCCGAACTACAAGAATTTGTTCAAGAGGTTAAACAGGTGGTGAAGGGCCAGAAGCGCTACGATGCCGAAGAACAACGCGCCGAGATTCGACAGCGGCAAGAGTTAGTCGAGCAGGCGCCGTCTAATGACAATATTCCCGGATTCGCGCAGCGATTTGTGCCGCGCACCGAGCAAGAAACGACCCATGTGCAGCGCCATCAGCTGCAATCGCGTGACACCA
>JAKFUW010000277.1 GCA_021732545.1 Alphaproteobacteria bacterium
GACGAAATAATACGAAAGCCTCCACCGCGGCAGCACGAGCTGGCAGCTCGGCACCAAAGCGCGCAACAAAGGATCGCTGGTGTCGGATATATGGACGAGCACGGCAGCGGCGCTGGCCGAGCAAAATACCCTTCTCGTTATGCCGGAAGGCGGCTGGTGGAAATACCGGAAGCACCTGAACCGCGGCAACCAGAAAGCCCGTTATGCGCTGATCGTTAGCCTTGAAACGGAAAGCCAGGAGCTTGATATCTACACGCCCATATATAACCAAGTTAGTACTTCAACGGTTATTACTACTTAGTTTTATTGCAGTGTATCCCTTAGTTGATTCTTTCATCCAATCATCCCCGCGTGTAGCATCCTACAAAGTTGATGAGGAGCGACCTGTTTGAAAAGCGCCGCAAGCTGATGGAGCAATGGAGCCGTTATTGTGCCATACCAGTTGCAGCTGAGGGAGAGAAGGTGGTGAAGATAGGGCGAGCTGTTTAGGTGCATTGGCTAAGGCGCAGTGGCTGGGACAGATTGGGAGCTACTCTACAACTTTTTTTGTTTGGTCATGTTCTCCTTATACATCATTCAAAGGGACGATGACGAGCTTCTGAGGAGTTGCGGTACAGTACGCTTCCATCTACTCTTTCTTCATTACTTTATTCAGGGCTTTTTGCTATATAAACTAGCGTTTTACTCTATAAATCCACGCAGAGTGATTTTACATAAAGAGCGTATTTCTACCGCAAACTCCCGCAGTCCCTAATCCGCTCGGTGCATCATTACTTCAATGCAGCCTTACGATCATCACACGTGATACTTTGTGCGTGAGCAGTGGGTAACCTGAAAGGCTACCGCCTGTTTCATAGCCTGCCTCCTTCTATGCTATGAGCTTATCACAGGGCTGCTTTCTACGGGCAGTGTAAAGATAGGGCTATTGTATTTGGAGGGCTTTTTCACCACACCTTAGAGCAAGAAGGCGTTTAAAAGCGCATTAAAAGCTGATTGAGCACGGCTTCTTCGATGGTCGAAGATCTTACTCGCTCTTACTCCGAAAACTAAGAAATATGCTCACCACCGCCCTGATGGGCTACGCAAGACCATCGAGCGACTTGGACAGGTGATCGAACTGAAACGTTGATGCTACCTATACTGCTTTAATCTTATTCGGAAACAGCCCCAGCATCCATTAGCCAGCAAGGGTAGCGGGGAACGCCAGTTGCAGCGGTGCGCGGGTGCTATCTGCGCGTATCACCCCTGCCTCAAGCATGCCCGACACTACCCGCCGCGCTTGACGCTCGCCGACACCCAGCACGCTGTCCGTTGCGCTTGGGAACTAACACATGACGGGCCCCCTATTTTGATAAGGTTGGTGAGTGATTCTGCCTGCCTAAGCTTATCATACTCCCTTCATTGATCCAGGTTTAATCTCATACTTCAAGATTAAACCGAGACCAATTATAGGGGGGAAGGACATCATGAAGATGTTAACAAAACCTTAACACTGCACCTATTGGAATGATGCTAGTATAACTTTATGGTTGATCAAATTAAAATTAAACCTGAGCTGGCGTCTCTACGAGAGATGAGAGAAGCCGTATCTAAGAAGTTTCTCACGCAATCTCTTAGGGTTGCAGATTTAGATAGTGTCGCCCAGAATTTGATCGCGTTGTTTCCAGATGGAAATCTAGAGAAAGAAATGGGTAAGATAAAGAGCGTTCTTAAACAAGGATACTCGAGCGAACCACCTAATCCTTCATCGCCAGCTGCGCAATTATTGTGGGGTACGTTAATGGCGGCTATCGCCATTGACCCTAGTATTTCTTCGAATTGGTCTTCCTTTGTTAGAGGAAATCATTTCTCGGACTCTAAAGTGTGGAAACAACTCACTGGCAGCGATGCCGCAAAGCTTGAGCGATGGTATATTGCATCTGATATTAGCCAGACACTTGATCGTAAAGATCTTAAAATAGAATGGGATACGCCCCCTTCCGGCTATCCTGATCTGGGGTATTTATTCAATCATCAGAACACTAGAATTGGTCATGATTTGGTGTGGAGCCTGATTCTTGGTTTTGAGCATACTCGCTCTATTGCCATGCACGAATTGGCTCATGGTATTGGAACGCTTGTATTTACAGAGAAAATGCAAGGCATGCGCCAAGAAATGCAGGGCATTTCTGACAAACCGGTTAAAACGGCTGATGATGTTCGCAGATTGCTGAAGTTAAAGCATGAATGGTCGGCGCGATACTTGATCTATGATGAAGCAGAAAATAGTTACGCCAACAGATTCACTGCCAATAGAACCTATGATTCCAGCCAAGATTATCAAGCGTCTTTGAACTATGTGGAAGGCGTCATTAATTCTGCCAATCCACAACAGGTTCCCGAAGATGCAGTTCAGCTACAGTCTGCCGATTATCAATTCCAGAATATCAAAAGAGCCATAAGAAATTCATTCTTCTGTAATAATGGATTGTTTAAAAATACCGAGCAAGGCTGGAAAACCGTTGGAGTGAATATTGCAGACCTGCGCGGAGTGGACAGCCAAGGCAATATTCTGACCGGCATGGCGGCATTAAGCGAAATCAGAAGAATCTGTACTAAGCTAGAATCGCTCCAGCCCAAACCAACAGATCATCGATTTGGCCCAGCACATTTTCGTAAGAAATGTGACGAATACTCTGGCGCCCGATGCAACGAAATAGATAGTTTATTTGACCAATTCATTTCGCCATTGATGCCCAACATTACTCGTCAGTCTGAAAATGAATTAGAGAAAATTCTTAGAAGAAATCCTGATGGGCTAAAAAGTCAAGACGGCCAAGGCCAAGACCAGGGCAATAAAGGCCAAGACCAGGGCGATAAAGGCCAAGACGGCCAAGACCAAGACCAGGGCGATAAAGGCCAAGACCAGGGCAATAAAGGCCAAGAC
>JAKFUW010000112.1 GCA_021732545.1 Alphaproteobacteria bacterium
CGTGTTAGGCGAGTTGATGCAGCAGCTTTCTGGAGCCTCATCCGATTTACAAAATGGCAAAACCATGGGCGAGTTTCGGGCCAAAGTCCAAGGCAATAGCTTCAAGGAATGGCTGGCATCAGCGGATGGAAAATTCAACTTCTTTGTTGATCAATCGACCTATCAGCTAGATGGCATCACGCAAAAAGCCGATTCATTTGTGAGTATTTTAAGTGGTAAAGATGACCTCTCTGGACGAATGGCGATTGAGTGTATGGCGGCCAATTTTGATATCGCCCAAGGCCTTGCTACGAGCGAATGGCTGGCGCTGAAAACATCCAACGCGCTGGCCACGGGTGCGGGCACTTTTTCGCTGCCCGATCAACGCATCGATATGGTGCTCAAAGCGCGCAGTGCGTTTATCGGCTTTGCCGATGTGGTGCCGCCCTTGCGACTGCGCGGCCCGATTGATCATCCCAAGGTTAAAATTGATACAATAGGATCGGCCGTGAGCATCGGAAAAATTGTGTTGGGTGCGACCACAGGTGTTGGCTTGGCCGCAGTGCTGGGTGAAAAGGTCGCCGACAAAATGGGCATCACCTCGGATAATAATCCATGTCTGACCGCGATTGCCAAAATTCAGCAACAACCTGAACCCACTGCCGATGATTTTAAAAATACGGTGCAAAAAATCGAAGATGCGGTGAAAGAAAAGCGTGGCGATATTGAGTCGATCGAAGACAACGCCAAACAATTGCGCGATGGGTTTGAAGGGCTGTTTAAGAAGCCATAAAGCTAGTGTGTCACCCGCACGTGGTACGCGGGGTCTGGTGCAGGATGGGTGGAGATCCCGCAATGAATGCGGGATGACATCATACAGAAAATAATTAATGCTAGCGGCTAGCCTCCGCCACATGGTTTTCAGCCGCACGGCTCACAAAGGTTCCGTTTTTCTGAATTTTTTGCAGTTCCGAAATGACAGCAGCGGGCACGCCTTTGAGGGGTGTCGTTTCGGCATCCGTAGTCGCTACAATGGTCTGCGGTGGCGATGCAGCATTTGGCGCAGATGCTACATAATCGGAAAGCGATACAGCCGCCTTGCCTGCACTTGGCTTTGATGTGTCAGCGGACGCCGCTTTGAGCGTTTCAATTTCTTTGCGAACATGCGGCAGATAATGCTGTTCATACACTTCTTTCATTTCCGGTGCGATGAAGTTAAGCATATCTGGCTGATCTTTGAGCATCGAAAAACGAAGCTCTGCATAGCGCGAAATAATTTCAGCCGCGCGAAGTTCCGGTACCACATAACCGCGCGCCAGTTCTTTGCTGTGGGGGTCAAAATTTTTCAAGGCATAATTCACATTTTCACGCAAGCGACGCATCATTGGGTCGCGTTCTTTCTCACCAAGGGCTTTAGAAAGCGTGATGCCTTCTGCTGCAAATCCCGCTTCAATCCGCGCCTCAATCGTGCGTTTTTCATCCGGTGTTTTGGCTTCTTCCCAATTTTTTAATTCCTGATTGAGCGCGCGCAGACGGGTGGCACCTTTATCCATCAGATCGTCAATTTTCATCACCGATTCGGGCGACATCTGCTCAGGGAACACCATGTGATGCACTTCATGAAATAAATAACGATCGCGCTCGGCAGGTTCTTGGGTGCGCGAAATATAAACTTGGCGAATACCGTTGGTTTTGCCTGGCTCATAGGAAGCATGTAAATGCAATCCCAGTGCATTGCTATGGCCACCAAACGCCTTGCCCACATTATTATCAGCCGAGGCAATGATCTCACCCCCTGAAAGGAAAAATGCCTCTTGCACTTCAGCGGGTATGCGCCCTAGTTGCACGACAACTGCATTTTCCAGATCGCCCGTTTCTTTGCGCAAAGCGGCCTTTGCTTTGGAATGATTTTGCAGTGTTGCCATGGTGTGTTTGATGCGCAACGCAACACCCAGCTGCAACACATCGGGGATGGAAAGTGTGCGCCCAGTGTCTTGTTTGCGGCCTTCTTTCCAGCTTTCAATCATGTTCTGCGGAAAATTATTTTGCGCAGCATGGGCGCTGATCGCTTGAATATCGGTCGTGGTTGCCGCATCGATTTTGAGCAGATCGGCGATGCCTTGCACGCCTTTTTCCATCGAAGCTTTTTCAAATTCATGCGGCTCTATGTTCAGATGCGTGCACAGATTAGCAATTAAACTATCGGGCGATTGCAGGTGCTTGACGTAACTGGCCAATGGCTCGGTAAGGCTGATGGGCGGGCGCTTGAAGGCCTCTTCCATCAATAAATAACTTGCCAGTGCATGCTGCATATATTCCTGGCCAACGGGGTCTTTTTCATGTGCCTCGCCCCAGCGCTTCATGTGCGCCGCGTAAGGCTTGCTGTAGCGATTTTTGGTTTCGGTGAGCTTAGGGTGTTCGCCAGTCTTGCTTTTTTCATACAAAGCTTGCAGGTCTTTGAGCAGCTTTTCTTTTTCTACGTCGAGCGAGACGGGAATGAACGAACTCATCAACAATGCGATGGATGATTGCGGCTGAATGGAAAAGAAATGTGGCTCAGGGATAGTGTAATGGGTGAAGATTTTTTCAGCCAGGCGCGGGGCATTTTCAGGTTTTAATTCCCCTGGATGCACCACCAGAAAATGATCGTGGGTGAGGATGGAGGTGAGATCGGCATGGATACGGTTATCGGTTTTAAATATCTCTGCATCGAAAGCAGTCTGATGTGCCGCTGGAGCTGGCGCCACAACGGGTGTTTTGTCGGTTAAAAATTTCACAAGCTCTGGCGAGGCGCCAAGCGTTTTGAGCTGTTTTGTGTCTAGAGGTTGCACAGGGTTTTCACCTTTATCAAAATCATCTGATATTAATGTAACGCATTGTGAGCGATTCAAATGTGACATTTGGGTGAAATTTCACCCATGGCCGTCATCGC
>JAKFUW010000241.1 GCA_021732545.1 Alphaproteobacteria bacterium
ATATTTAATGAAGCCAGAACCCATTCGGCATGGCTGGATAAAAAAGTGGATGATGCGTTGCTGATAGCGGCCTATGATCTGGCTAAAATGGCACCGACTAGCGCGAACTGTCAACCGATGCGGATTGTGTTTGTGAAATCGCCTGAGGCTAAAAATAAACTTAAAAGCTGTCTGGCTGAAGGCAATGTTGAAAAAACGATGACCGCTCCTGTGACGGCTATTATCGCGCAAGACATGGCCTTTTATGAGAAACTCCGGCAGCTGTTTCCGCATACCGATGCTAAAAGCTGGTTTGCGGGTAATGCGGCCTTGATCGAATCAACTGCCAGCCGCAATGCGGTGCTGCAAGGGGGCTATTTCACCTTAGCTGCGCGCGCAGTGGGCCTTGATTGTGGGCCGATGTCGGGCTTTGATAATGGCAAGGTAGACGCGGCATTTTTTGCAGGCACCACCGTTAAATCAAATTTCCTGATTAATCTGGGCTATGGCGATGCGAGCAAGCTGCATCCACAATCGCCGCGCCCAATGTTTGATGAGATGTGCACGATTGTATGATTTACGATTCCACCAACATTTTCGCGCGTATTTTGCGTGGTGAAATCCCGAACAAGACCGTCTATGATGACGAGCATGTGCTAGCTTTTCATGATGTGTCGCCTGCCGCGCCCATTCATGTGCTGGTGATTCCTAAGGGCGAATATAGCTCGTTTGATGATTTTGCGGCTACGGCGAATGCATTGGTTATCGCGCAGTTTTTTAAAAAAGTGCAAGATATTGCCGTGCTGGTCGGTGCCGATAAAACAGGTTATCGGCTGGTTACCAATCACGGCGCGGATGCCGCGCAAAGTGTCGCGCATTTTCATATTCATATTCTGGCTGGTAAGCCGCTGGGCAGCTTATTGGCTGAGGGTGCCTAACCCTAGCTGAATCTGAATGGCGCGCTCCACATCGGTAATTTCGCCAGCATCACAGGCTTTCATGAAGCCTTTGAGCCGCTCTTTACTCACGGTAGTGAGTTGATCGGCCATCGCTTTGCAATTTTTTCCATCGAGTATTAGACGCGCTTCGCAAGGATACAGCTTGGTCACTGAGGTGCTGATGGGCACGACTTGCAGACGATTCATCGCGCGGTTTGAGGCATCGTTGCTGACGATGATAGCGGGGCGGATTTTTTGGATTTCGCCGCCGCGCGCAGGGTCAAAATCCACCCACCAGATATCACCGCGCCTCATGCACGCCGTCTGCTACCAATGCTTCCACCCATTCCGATGCCTGTGCTTCACGCATACCATCGGCGGCCATCTCTCGGTAACTGGCTTCCAGCGCCTGATTCTCAAGGTATGGCTTGACCAGATCAGAGATAAATTGGCTGATATGTCCGCGCCCGACTTTTGCATGGAGTGCATCATAGAGGCTGGCATCAAGCGACAGGGTAATTTTTTTGTTCATAAGGCCTTTATACGGATGATAATGGTTTCATAGACGTATGATAGACGTCCAAAGTCTATCTGTCAATCGCAAATGCTATTAATATCGCTTTGTTTTCTTACTCGACTCTAACCACTAATCCCTAACGAGCCAACCGCGCACCACGTCCAGCGGTAAACCAATCACATTGCTCACCGAGCCGCTAATGAACGCAATGAAGCTTTGTGCGGCTCCTTGAATCGCGTAACCGCCTGCTTTGCCTTCCCATTCGCCCGTGGCAATATACCAATCAATGTCTGCTTGTGTTAAGCGCGCAAAGCGCACGATGGTGGTGACAGCTTTGAGTTTGACCCGATCACCTTGCAATAGCGCCACGGCGGTGATCACGCGGTGGCGTTTGCCCGATAAGCGCCATAAGCAGTGGTGCGCAGTATGTTCATCGCAGGCCTTTGGGAGCACCCGCCGCCCGCAGGACACCACGGTGTCGGCGGCTAGCACGCGTGCATCGGGATAGTGCGCGAACACCGCCTGTGCTTTGGCGAGTGCCACGCGCTTGGCATAGTCTAGGGGTTGTTCGTGTGGCAACACCGATTCGTCAATATCAGGGGCTATGACTAAATGGGGGTGAATACCGATTTGATCCAACAAAGCAAGGCGGCGCGGTGAGGCAGAGGCGAGAATAAGTAAAGGGAGGGCCTGCGCGGTCATCTATTTGTGACGGAACTTAATGCGCCCTTTGCTCAGATCATAAGGGGTCATTTCCAGCGTGACTTTATCGCCTGCCAGCACACGGATGCGGTTTTTGCGCATTTTGCCCGAGGTGTGAGCCAGCACCTCATGGCCATTATCGAGTTTCACGCGAAACATGGCATTGGGGAGCAATTCTTCCACCACGCCTTCAAATTCTAATAAATCTTCTTTGGTCATTGTTTTCCTGAATGTTATTGATGGCAGCGATCATACGCGACTTTTGCCGCGAGTCACTCATTTAATGTGTAACACGCAGATGAGGGTAAATAGCCTGCGGGCGGTATCAAAATCAAGCGTTATTCGCTCATGTAGCAACGAGATCAACAAATCGGAGCCTTCATTATGCACGCCGCGCCTGCCCATATCAATCGCTTCCAGTCTGTGTGGTTCAGCGCAACCCAACGCATCGAAATAGCTTTCGCACATCATGAAATAGTCTTTGATGATGCGCGAAAAGGATTTGAGCGGCAGCACCACATCGCGCGGGACATCCAGCCGCTGCGATGAAATGCGAATCAGCAGGCGATTATCGCGTGCACTGATAAAAACATCATACGGCCCAGCATCCACGCAGTGCGGCGTTAATTGATTGTGTGCGATGAGGTCGGCAATCGCGGTGCGGCGCTCATCTTCAATATGTGACGCGCGCCGCACGATGCTGGCGTCATCGAGCGTGATGTAGGTGATGGTATCGCGGGTAGAAGCAATC
>JAKFUW010000069.1 GCA_021732545.1 Alphaproteobacteria bacterium
AAGTATCGGTTTTGGCGATATAGGATTCGGGCTGATAATAATCATAATAAGAGACAAAATATTCCACCGCATTGTGGGGGAAGAAGCTTTTCATCTCGCTGTAAAGTTGGGCGGCCAGCGTTTTGTTATGCGCCAGCACTAGCGCGGGGCGCTGCAAGGTTTGAATCACATTCGCCATGGTAAAGGTTTTGCCTGAACCCGTGACGCCCAGCAGCACCTGATTTTTTTTATTCTCTTCCAAGCCTTTTACCAAGGCCTCAATCGCACGTGGCTGATCGCCTTGCGGGGTATATTCCGATACGAGTTCAAAGGGCTGCATCATGCCCTAGATATGATGGATCGTGGCGGTCAATACAAGGGTTTAGTGATTACCAAATACGCCACCTTGCGCGCTCAGGCGAATGGCGGCAGGGCCTAAAATAATGAGCATGAATGCGGGCATCAACATACAAATCAGAGGTATAGTGATGAGTGCCGGCAAGCGGTTGGCTTTGTTTTCAGCCAGCAACAAACGCGTTTGGCGATAATCATCGGATAACACACGTAAGGTATCGGTGAGACTGGTACCGAATTTTTCAGTTTGAATCAACGCAGCAGCGAGCGAACGAAACGGCACCAAGTCAGTGCGCTGACCCAGATTCATCAAGGCACGGCTGCGGTCGTTGAGCAAGGCAAGCTCAAGCCGTGTGCGGTTAAGTTCGGCGGTAATCTGCGGGTGCGCGCGCCCGAGTTCTTGGCATACCCGACCCAGCGACGCATCAAGCGCCAAACCCGATTCCACGCACACCAGCATGAGATCGAGCGCATCAGGAAAGGAACGCAGCAACACTTTTTTGCGTTTATCGATGGCGTTTTTAAGGTAGAGATGCGGGCCAAACAATCCTAAAATAATCATCAGCATACCAAGAATGATATGCATCAGATATTGGCTTCCGCGTTCATCGCTGAGCAAAAAGGGAATGCTGAAAAACACAAAAATAACCGACATGATACGTTGCATGAATAAATAAAAGACTGGCGCATCAACGCTTTTAACGCCCGCATGTGAAAATCGGTCTTTGAGTTTTTCTGAGGCGCGATCTACATCCACCCCGATCATCCGCAAAATACCAGACAGTGTGAGCGCCAACGGGCTTTTCTTTTCTTCGAGTGAAAGCAGCGCTTCATCGCCATCATCCATCCCGAATTCCTGACCGCTGGCAATGCGGTTTTTCAGTTCCTGAGATTGTTGTTTTTTACCGAAAAACACGTCGAGCGCCATATAGCCTGTAAAAGCCAAAATGGCAACGAGCGCGGCAACTGCTAAGGTATAAGGATCAGAATTCATAACGCCTATATATCAATGTCGATCATTTGGTTAACCACCCACATACAGCTAAACACAAGCCCGATCGCACCGCCTAAAATCAGCTGGCCCAAGCGTTCTTTCCATAAAGGTTCCAGATATTCGCGGCGCAGAAAATACAGTGCAAAAAATACAAAAACCGGCAGCGAACTTAAGATCCATGCGGTGGCGCGGCCTTCGGATGTCATGGCGCGAATTTTTAAGCGCAGCTGTTTGCGCTTGCGGATAATACTTGAAAGGTTGGAAATAACTTCCGCTAAATTACCTCCGGTTTCTTGCTGCACCGATAGTACGACCACAAAGAAGTTAATATCAGGTTCACTGATGCGCGCCGCTAACCGGTTGAGTGTTTCATTCACCGAGCGACCTGCTGCAATTTCGCTGACCACCTGCTGAAATTCGTTATTAACAGGCGCTTCCATATTTTCAGCAACCATTTTAAAGGCGGTGGTAATCGGGAAGCCTGAGCGCACGCTACGCACGATCATATCGAGTACATCGGGGAACAAAAAGATGAAACTCTCATTGCGCTTGCGTACTTTATAGCGGAAAAATTTATACGGAATCACATAGGTGGCAATCGGTGCCAT
The DNA here is from genome assembly GCA_021732545.1 of Alphaproteobacteria bacterium. Classification (GTDB taxonomy): domain Bacteria; phylum Pseudomonadota; class Alphaproteobacteria; order Rickettsiales; family UBA3002; genus JAKFUW01. The sequence continues at coordinate 1,936 of JAKFUW010000069.1, forward strand.
AAATAAGCTCGCTGGACCAAATCCGCTAAACAAAAATAATCCTGTGCAAATAAATAACAGCGCAATCAACATGAACATCATGGCCACGCTTTGCTTTTGATAGCCTGCTTGCACTTGCGCGGTATAAAGATTGCGCAAGAATGGCAGCGAATAAAAGCCCTTGATAAATTCAGGCTCTTCCGAGAATTGATCTTTTAAAATCGAATCTTTGGCATCGCCCACCGTAGCCATCGAGGCTTGGCTGCTTTCGATGAGTTCTTTGAGTGCATTGCGTGTGTGGGCAGCGGAATCTTCGGGGATGACTTTGGGGAAAAAAACAACAAAGGCAATGTAGCCTAAAATCGCAAGCCCAATAACTAAAAACAACAATTCCATGAATGAGCAACCCCTTGCAAAGAAATTACATGCTCACTGTGAAACATTCAAGCGTCTCTTTTTCTTTGCCAAAATACTCAGCACGAGAAATCATTTTAGGTCTGATACCGTGACATTTAAACTCACCATCCAGCTCGCCGCTGGCATTGAAGCCCTTGGCACGATAGCTAAACAGGGTTTGGGTGGTGATGATATCGCCTTCCATGCCCACTACTTCTTCAATGGCAACAATGCGGCGTTTACCATCGCGCATGCGTTCGATTTGCACAATCAGATGCACCGCCGATGCAATTTGGCGGCGCAGCGATTGAGTGCTGATTTGTATGGCCGACATACCGACTAAATTCTCAATCCGTGACAGGCAATCGCGTGGGTTATTGGCGTGAATGGTTGCCATTGATCCATCATGACCCGTATTCATCGCCGATAACACATCGATCACTTCATCGCCACGAATCTCGCCTAAAATAATGCGATCAGGCCGCATCCGCAGCGCGTTTTTCACCAACTGGCGTTGCGTTACTTCGCCTTTGCCTTCGATCGACGCGGGCCTTGTTTCCAGCCTTAACACATGC
>JAKFUW010000016.1 GCA_021732545.1 Alphaproteobacteria bacterium
ATATCAATGATGGCACCTATGGTGGCCTGTTTGATGCGGGCTCGCCCAAATTCATTTATCCGGTGCGCTTGCTGCGCGATGAGTCAACGATGTCGTCGCTGGTGCCATTTAGTTTTTATGGACCCACCTGCGACTCGCTCGACTTCATGAAAGGGCCGTTTTATCTGCCAAACGATGTGCGCGAAGGTGATTACATCGAAATCGGTCAGATGGGCGCCTATGGCCGCACCATGGCGACGCGCTTTAATGGCTTTTCGCATGATGACACCTTATATGTCGTCAATGATGATCCGTTGATGAGCATGTATGGCCCCGATTTGCAGAGCCAGAAATCCTTAGATGCGCCGCAGGTGGCCGCGGCGTGAGATAATCCGCGTGTCATTGCGAGGCGCGTTAAGCGCCGTGGCAATCCAATTTAAATTGTTGTGGATTGCTTCGCATCGAATCGTTTCGATGCTCGCAATGACGATGCAGAGTATTACGACAACCGACCCTCAAAATCCTCATAACCAAAGCGTTTAATCAGGCGATATTCGCCGTTTTCCACCGCGCCGATATCGGGTAGCGGCAGGCCATTAAACGTCGTGTTTTTCACCATCGCATATTGCATCATATCGGCGAACACAATTTTATCGCCCGCCTTTAGCGGCTTTGCAAAATGATAGGTGCCAATCACATCACCGGTAAGGCACGTTTTGCCAGTCAGTACCACGCGATGCGGATGCGCGTCATCATCGCCCCACACGGTCGGGCGATACGGTACCTCCAACACATCGGGCATATGACACGTGGCGGAAGTATCGAGGATCGCAATAATGTCGTCATTATGAATCACATCGAGCACGGTGCTGACTAAATAACCACCCTGATAGACCAGCGCGCCGCCGGGCTCTAAAATCACGGTTAAATTAAAAGTCGTTTGAATGTTTTTAATCGCATCGCACAGCGCATCCACATCATAATCCGGATGCGTGATATAATGCCCGCCACCAAAATTGATATATTTCACGCAGGCCAATGCTGGCGCAAAATGTTCCATCACATGCTCGATTAATGTTACCGAATCGTTGGATAAATTCTCGCATAAATTATGAATGTGCAATAAATTAATTTCAGCCAGCACCTCATCGGTGAGTTCATGCGGCTGAACGCCAAAGCGCGAACCCGGGCGCGAAGGGTCATAGAGATCGCTGTTTTTTACCAGTGATAATCCCGGATTCACGCGCAAACCAATCACCGCTTTGTCGCCATGTGCCGCACGAAACGCCGGAGCAAAGCGCCGCATTTGATCCACCGAATTAAAATAAACATGGCTGCAAATCGGAACGAGCGCTGCGATCTCATCCGCCGTGAAAGCGGGCGAATAGGCATGAACCGCTTTGCCAAAATGGCGGTGGCCTAATTGCGCTTCAAACAATCCGCTGGCCGTAGTGCCATCGAGCGTATCACGAAACACATCAAACAATGAAAATTGTGACCATGCTTTAAGCGCCAGTAACATCTGGCAACCTGTGGCCTGCTTGATGCGCGCCGCAATGGTTGCGTTTGCTTTGAGTGCTGCCACATCGGCGACATAAGCAGGTGTCGCAATCGCGTCAAGCGGCAACATCACGCAGCGATTCTAGCGGCAGTTCTTTGATATGCCATGGCAGACCTTGCTTGCCCAATTCTTCCATGAAAGGATCAGGATTAAGTTGTTCGACATTGAACACGCCTGCACCACCCCAATGTTTTTTGGCGAGCATTATCGCGCCGACAACAGGCGGCACACCGGTGGTGTAGGATACCGCTTGAGCGCCCACTTCGGCATTGGTTTGCGCGTGATCGCACACATTGTAAATCAGCACACGTTTGGCTTTGCCATCTTTGATGCCTTCCATGATGCAACCAATCGAGGTTTTGCCAGTATAACCTTCCGCCAGCGATGAAGGTTCTGGTAGCAGCGTTTTCAAAAATTCCATCGGGATGATTTTCATACCCTGATGTTCCACCACATCAATCCGCGTCATGCCGACATTTTTAAGCACATCAAGGTGTTTGATATATTCATCGCCAAAGGTCATCCAAAAGCGCGCACGCTTGAGGCCTTTCAGGTTAAGCACCAGCGACTCTAACTCTTCGTGATAAATCACATAAGATTTACGTGGACCCACTTGCGGGTAATCGATCATATCGGAAATGGTGAGGCCTTTAAATTCAATCCATTTGCCATTTTCCCAATAGCGGCCATCTTGGGTTACTTCGCGCAAATTAATTTCGGGGTTGAAGTTGGTGGCAAATGCCTGACCATGATCGCCCGCATTGCAATCGATAATATCGAGATAATGAATTTCATCGAACAGGTTTTTTTGCGCGTAAGCACAAAATACGTTGGTCACGCCCGGATCAAATCCGCAACCCAACACCGCAGTGAGGCCTGCATTTTTGAAACGATCCTGATACGCCCACTGCCAATGATATTCAAATTTGGCGACATCGCGAGGCTCGAAGTTGGCGGTGTCCATATAGTTCACGCCTGCGAGCAAACACGCATCCATAATCGCTAAATCCTGATAGGGTAGCGCCATGTTAATCACTAAATCGGGCTGCACTTTTTTGAGCAACGCCGTGGTTTCAGCTACCTTATCGGCATCGAGCTTGGAGATATCAATCGGAGTTTTGCAGGCTTTTTGAACGGCTTCGCACTTTGAAAGTGTACGGCTAGCCAGATGGATGTGCGAGAACACATCGCGGTTCATCGCGCATTTTTGGGCAACCACATTTCCTGCAGCACCCGCTCCGATAATCAGCACTTTCATCATTGGCAATTCCTCCAAAACCCGTTATAAAGCCTGAACTAATTACTGCACTGTCCGCTAAAAATAAAGGAAAATCGTATGTTGC
>JAKFUW010000079.1 GCA_021732545.1 Alphaproteobacteria bacterium
ATGCTAAGCAGACGACAAACTCTGCGAGGAATTCAAACCCGTTACGCCTAGCGCACACAGTTCACACATGCTAACCCGCTTTCTTGAGTGTACCCGCTGTTCTAGTTTGCCCTAGCGAATGATTGGCAACACTCTATTACTTTTAAAGTGAGTATAACAAAATTGACCTATTTCGATTGTGAAGCTTTTGTGACAATTGGGAGATTTGAGAAGGAGAATGCTGATGCCATTTACGCAAAACATATACGCGGCCTCTTTCTCCGTATCGCTTCATGATGTGGTAAAAGCTAGTTTTCTAATGTGCTCGTGGAGTATTTCCACAAGCGTTTCAAAACTTTTACAGGAGACTTTTATATGGCTAATGCACCACAAAACCCCGCTCAAAAAACTCAGGATGAGCGCTATTCTAGTCAATCTAATCAGGGCGCAACTCCTGGTCAGAAAGATCAGAATAAAGCCACTGACCGTAATGCAATACAGCTAAAAGACGGTAAGTCTGCTGATGCAAACAAAGCGGGTGGCATGAAAAATAACCCTCAAGGCAGCGATACACGTCGCGAGCGTGAAGAGGAGGATCTTCCTCGCGCGACTAACAAAGCTGGCACTAAATAAGCAATGTTTATTCGTTGGTTGAGATCAAGCTGGGCATCCGTGCCCAGCTTTTTCTTTTCATGTGTAGCCGCGCGGTAAACCCAATCTTTATGTAAAAAATATACGCCTTTAACTTCATCGTATCGTTTCATTATATAAAGGTGGTTACGCATGATGGCACTAAAGTACCTTAACCACCAACCGTCCTGTTTATGCAGGCTCAATAAAGGAAGAAAATTATGATGAATCAAATTTTAATGTCTGCTTCAACACTCAACGGTGATGATGTAAAAAACGCTCAAGGTGAAAGCCTCGGCCACGTAAAGGATATCATGCTCGATACTGAAAACAATCGTATCGCTTATTATGTTCTGTCTTTTGGAGGGTTATTCGGCGTGGGCGATAAGCTGTTTGCTATCCCACCAGAGGCGATGAAGCTTAACGCTAAGGACGAATGCTTTATCCTGAATATCGACAAAGACCGCCTGAAGAAAGCACAAGGCTTTGATCAGGATCGTTGGCCAAATATGGCTGACCCAACATTCCGCAGCAATCTTTATCAGCATTATGGTATTACCGATCGTTACGCTGCATAAATTACGTTGCCCAGCTCCCCTTCATGAATGTGGAGGGGAGTTTGGAAGAGGAAATGGTGGCGGCAGAGGGGATGCGACCCCCGACCCGCGCGCGGTGCGCGCTACTTTTTATAAGTTTAGTGTCGGGGTTCTGCAAAAAAAGAAATGGTGGCGGCAGAGGGGATCGAACCCCCGACACGAGGATTTTTAATCCCAATCTACGGCTTTCCCTATGATTCCGGCCTCAATCTATTTTCATATAAAACAGATGAATAACTTTCCTCTCTTGTCTTGACGATTCCGCATTTTGCCTCTAGCGTGGTTGCTTATTGGTTGCTTAGAAAAGAAGGGACGGATATGGCGCTTACCAAAATAACCGCACAAGGTGTGGCCTATACCAAAGTAGGTAAGTCTAAACTCAACAAGACAGGAGGCAACGAGACTGCCTATCCCGCTCAATATGTATGGTGCGATAAGATCAAAGGTTTTGGCATGCGGGTTTTCCCATCGGGAAAGAAGTCGTTTCTGGTGACCTATCGAAATACCGCCAATACCAAACGGTTCTATACCATCGGCAATTATCCAGACATCACGGTCGAGCAGGCACGTCATGTGGCGAAACTTAAACTTCTCGAGGTAAGCAATGGGGACGACCCTCAAGCCACCCGTAGAGGCAAAAAAGACGAAATGACTTTTGAGGCATTAGCTCGCGACTATATGGTACATAGCAAGGAGCATAAGCGCTCTTATAAAAATGATTATCAAAGGCTGCGTGACCACTTGTTGCCAGCCTTTGGTCAACGCAAGCTATCAGAAATTACATTGCCGATGCTTCAGCAGCATATGCGTAAGTTACACGAGAAATTAGCCCCCGCAACGGTGAATCGGTGTATTGCATTGACAAAACATATGTTCACGATGGCGATGCGCTGGCAGGTGGTTGAGGCCTCACCAGCGCAGCATCTTCAGCCTTATAAAGAGCCACCACCTTGCGATGTGGTGTTGAGGCCGGAAGAGTGCCGGCGTATCATTGATGCCTGCAACCAAGAAGATAACCCATTTGCAGCAGCCTTGTTTAAGCTGGCTCTCTATACTGGGCGGCGTATTGGTGAAATCCGCAATGCTCGCTGGGAGGATGTGCATCACTCCAATGATGCTGAGTATGATTATGTGAGATTGACAATTCGAGATACCAAAGCAGGCGAGCAACAACATGTCTATCTGAATGAGTTAGCCGCTAAAGTGATAGCCTCGCTGGATAGGGTATTAGGCAACCCCTATATCATTGCAGGTGCTGCTCCTATGAGGCCTTTGCAAACCTATTCCAAGGCATGGAAGCGCATCTTGGCTCGTGCGGAAGTCGCATACTTCAAACCGCATGGTCTGAGGCATAATTATGTCTCGATGCTGGTTGCTGCTGGTGAACCAATGGACGTAGTTGGCCATCTGGTCGGGCATAAAAACAGTGTGACGACTAAGAAATATGCCCATCACCGCCCTGATGGGCTACGCAAGACCACCGAGCGACTTGGGCAAGTGATTGAGCTGAAGCGTTGATGCTAACTATACTGCTTTAATCATATCGGGAAACAGCCCCGGCATCCATTGGCCAGCTAGGGCAGCGGGAAACACCAGCTGCAGCGGTGCGCGGTTGCTATCTGCGCGTATCACCTCCGCCTCAAGCAATGATGACACCACCCGCCGCGCTT
>JAKFUW010000220.1 GCA_021732545.1 Alphaproteobacteria bacterium
CGCGTGTTGAGATCGCGCGGGCCAACGCCTGCATTGCTAAAGCCGCGCAACTATTTACCACCGAGAAAGAAGCGTTGATTGATGCGAATATCATCTTCGAGAGAGACCGTGTGCCCGCCCGATCCTGCCAATGCCACCGTCCATTGCGGCGCCAGCGGAATGTAATATTCGGTTTTGGCTTCGTTGCGGAAAAATTTATCATCGCCGCCTACACCCGCCACGTCTTGGCTTAGCTCCACAAACCAGCCTTGCGTCGGTGCAAAGCGGTTGTCGCGATCATCGTAGGTTAGCGAATGGCCGATCAGTGAGGTGATGTTTTTACCTTCCTGATCTCTGATGAAACGTGACGCATCGACATCAATGTTGCGGATTTCATTTTGTTCAAACGTATAATAAACGGAATGTTTGAGTTTCTCGCTGAGTGCGTAACCTGTGCGCAGCTTGCCGCCTTGCGCATCGCGATCGAACGAACTTTCATCGCGGAAATCTTGCGTGGTTTTATATAGATCAAATCCACCAGAAAGCTCGCGATTGAATAAATAGGGTTCGGTGAATCCAATGTCGAATTGTTGACGGCGTGTGGCGGCGGTAATGCGAAAGCGTAGATCTTGTCCGCGCCCCATCAGGTTGCGCTCGCGGATACCCACATCGGCAAGAGCTCCATCGGTGGTTGAATAGCCCGCACCCAGTGTGATTTCGCCGGTCGATTTTTCTACCACTGCGACGTTGATGATGGTTTTGTCAGGCGCGCTGCCCTTATCGGTGCTCACTTTGACGCTCTCAAAATATCCAAGGTTATTGAGGCGTTGTTCGGAGCGCTGCAATTTGGTGGTGCTGTAGGCATCGCCCTCAGACACTCGAAATTCGCGGCGGATTACTTCATCGAGCGTGCCCACATTGCCCACAATGTTGATGCGTTCAACATAGACGCGTGGACCTTCTTTGATGGTGTAGGATAAATCGATGATGTTGGCGTCTTTGCGGCGTTTGAGTAACGGCTCAACATCCACAAACGCATAGCCTTTATCGCCCAGCACTTCGATGAGCTTATCGATCGATTGCTCGACGTCGGTGGCGTTATAGCGCTCGCCTTTTTGGGTGATGAGCAGCGGTTTGAGTTCGGGTGCGAGTTTGGTTGCCAAATCGCTTTCAATCTCGATATTTCCAAAATCATAGCGCGGGCCTTCTTCCATGGTGAAGGTCAGGTAAAACGCGTCTTTATCGGGGGTGAGTTCGGCGAAAGCGGATTTCACTTTGAAGTCGGCATAGCCTTCGGATTGATAGAATTTACGCAGAAGTTCTTTATCATATTCCAGGCGGTCGGGGTCGTATTTATCGTTGTTGGTGAGAAACTGATACCAGCGCGATTCTTCCGAGCGGATCACGCGATCGAGCGTGGAAGTGGGGTAGGTGGTGTTGCCGATGAAGGTGATGTTGCGGATGGCCGATTCGGGGCCTTCTTTCACATCGAACACCAGATCGACGCGGTTTTGTTCGCGTTGAATCACCTGCGGATCAATGGTTGCGGAATAGCGACCATTGCGGCGATAGACATCGAGCAGGCGTTTCACATCGGTTTGTACGGCGGTGCGGGTATAGATTGAGCGCGAGCGCAGCGTTACTTCTTTTTCCAAATCTTCATCGGATATTTTATCATTGCCCTCAAACACCACTTTGTTGATGCTGGGGTTTTCGATCACGCTCACCACCAGATCGGACCCTTGCGTGCGCAACTTTACATCGTTGAAAAATCCGGTTTTATACAGTTCCTTCAGCGCGTCGTTGATTTGCGCGGTGGTGACGTTTTCGCCTTTGGTGATGCCAAGATAGGATTCGATGGTGGCGGGTTCAATTCGTTGGTTGCCCTCGATACGGATGGTGTTGATCACGCCTTGCGCGTGGGCGGCACCCGCACTGAGCAATATAGAAATAGCCACTAAATGATGTTTCACGCGCAAGATTTTATTTTCCGTATTTTAAGATAATACAGTGATGCGAAATTATGACCAAACAATCAAGGAAATAGTGAAGTCGTGAAGTCGTTAAATCGTTAGAGCGTTAACGACTTCACGACTTAACGCTCTAAAGCCTTAAAACAGCAAATTCCTCATATCATTAAACAGCGTAAAGGCCATGAGCGATGCCACCAGCGCGAAGCCGACTTTAAAGCTATATTCCTGAAATTTGCGAGCCAGTGGCTTGCCTTGCGCGGCCTCGATGGCGTAATAGGCCAGATGCCCGCCATCGAGCATGGGGATGGGAAGCAAATTGATCAGCCCCAGATTGGCGGATAACATCGCGATAAACCACAGGATCATCCGTATGGTTTCCTGCCATGTATCACCGCTTTGAGTCACTTGGCCCGATAGTTCGGCAATGCCCACCGGGCCTTTGAGGTCTTTGGCGGAACGATCACCCATAATCATCTGCCCCATGAATTTCAGGCTCATGGTGCACAGCTGATAGGTGCGCGAGGTGGCCTCGGAGATCGCCTGCGGGAACGACAGATTTTGGCGTTCCATCTTTTTGCTCGAAATGCCGATCAGCGGGCGCTTGACCACATTGCCGACCATGTCTTTGTCTTCAAATTCAATCGGGGTGATGGTGAGTGTTTGCGTTTCGCCCTTGCGCTCAATGGTGAGTGTGACGGGGGTGCCAAGGTTGGTGGCGATCACGGCGGGGATATCGGCGAAGGTTTTGATGATCTCATCATCGACCTTCAACACACGGTCGCCCGCTTTAAGCCCTGCGGCGGCGGCTGGCGTGTCTTTCATCACCTTTCCCACCACAGGTTCGGTTGATGCCATGCCACCGCTATATAAAAAATAGGTGATGATGCTGATGGTGAGGATGAAATTGGATGCAGGCC
>JAKFUW010000044.1 GCA_021732545.1 Alphaproteobacteria bacterium
ATTGTGGCGCAAACCAAAGACGGCCTGGTGCTGGTTGATCAGCATGCCGCGCATGAGCGATTGGTGTATGAGCAAATGAAACAACAGATGGCAAACCAGCAGGTGAAAACGCAACCGTTGTTGATTCCCGAGGTGGTGGAGCTGGGCGCTGGTGCTGCCGCACGCGTGCTGGAAAAATCCGATGAGCTGGCGGCGTTTGGTTTGATGGTGGAGCCCTTTGGCGACGGCGCGCTGCTGGTGCGCGAGATTCCGGCGTTGCTGGGCGACATTGATGTGCAGGCCTTGCTGCGCGATATTGCCGACGATCTGGAAGAAACCGGCGGCATCGGCACTTTGGCCGAACGCATCGAGCATATCTGTGGCACCATCGCGTGCCATGGCAGCGTGCGGGCAGGGCGCAAGCTCAACCTGGGTGAAATGAATGCCCTGCTGCGTCAGATGGAAAATACCCCGCATTCGGGGCAATGTAACCATGGCAGACCTACTTATGTGGAGTTGAAACTGGCCGATATTGAAAAATTGTTTGGACGGCGTGGATAAGAGGGTATAGTTCAAGCCTATGCACACACTCTATTACCTTTTGCTCATCATCAGCACCGCGTTTTTCTCAGGCATGTTCCTGTGGGGCGCAAGCGCTCTGCTGCCTAAACTTGCCATGCTCGATCACCCCGAAACGCGCAGCAATCACGAAGCTCCTGTGCCCACAGGTGCGGGCATTGCCTTCATGCTCGCTGCGGTATCGTTTTTGTTTGTCGTCGATTCGCATAGTTCGGTGCTGTGGGCGACAGCGGCGTTGATGGTGGTATCGTGGATGGATGATCGAAAATCATTGTCCGTTAAAATGCGTCTTGGCGTGCAAATCATCGCGGTGATCATCGCGATGGACGCGATTCCAGCAGGCGTATTCCAGGGATTGCTGCCCGATTGGTTTGAGAAAATCATCGTCGGTGGATTGTGGCTGTGGATGATTAATCTCTATAATTTCATGGATGGCATTGATGAAATGACCCTCACTCAAACCACTGCCTTGTGTGTGGGCTTGATAATTCTGGGTGCGAGCGTGGATGAAATTCCGCGCGCACTGGCGATTGATGCGATGATTATTGTATCGGCTGTCGTGTGTTTTTGGCCGTGGAACAAGCACCCTGCCCGTATGTTTATGGGCGATTCGGGTAGTGTGCCGCTGGGCTTTTTGATGGGCTATTTATTATTTAGTCTGGCAGCCACGGGTCACTGGGCAGCCGCGCTGATTTTACCGGCATATTATCTGCTCGATGCCACACTGACGCTTGCCAAACGCGCCATCGCACGCAAACCCATCTGGCAGGCGCATTCCGAACATTATTATCAGCAAGCAGTGCGCGCAGGGCGATCGCATTCCTATGTCACGCGTCGCGTAGCGGTGCTCAATGCGCTGCTGATTATAGTGGCATGCATCAGCGTGTTTGTTCCCATGCTGATGTTGCCTGCGCTGGGTGTGGCCTATGCACTTGCCGCCGCGTGTTTGATTCTCTTTTCACGCTCCCCCAGCCATGCGGGCGCCCCCGCACATCCATGAACTGGCGCACTGGAATCTTGCGTTTTAGCGTGGTGCTGTGCCACGATGTGATCGTTGCGGGAATGAGCTTTGTGGTGGCGCTGTATTTGCGCTGGTCGGATGCCATGTGGCATCATGCCGATGGCTATTGGCGCGAAGGCGTGGCGCTGTGCGCGGCCATTGCATTGGCGCTGTTTATCATCACGCGGCTTTACCGTCGCATGTGGCGCTATGTGTCGCTCAAAGACATCCTCACCATCACTAAAATTGCAGTCGCAACCATCGTGGTGTTTTACGCCGCCATGTTCCTGACCATGCGGCTGGAATTACTGCCGCGCTCCGTGCCGGTGTTGCATTTATTGGTGCTACTTGCCATGTTGTGCGTGCCCAGGTTTATCTATCGCGCACTGCATGAGCGCCGTCTGCAATTGCCGCAATCGCAGCAGATTCCGGTGCTGCTGGTGGGCACGGGGCCTGATACTGAACTGTTCATCCGTGAATCGGTGCGCAGCCCGTCTTTTTCTTACCGAGTGGTGGGTATTATTTCGCCAGCTGGATCGCAGATCGGGCAAAACATTCATCACGCTAAAATTTATGGCGCCATAGCAGACATGGAAGCGGTAATCACCAAGTTGCGTCGCAAAAACAACGCGCCGCAGCGGGTGATTCTCACCGATAGCTCGCTGGGTGGCGAACAAGTGCGCGAGCTGTTGGCGCTGGCCGATGCTGGGGGGGCAACGTTGGGGCGGATGCCGCGTATCACCGATCTGACTCGCGGCGATGGCCATGCGCTCGATGTTCGCCCGATTGATGTGGAGGATATTTTAGGCCGCCCGCAAGCGCGTCTTGACCGCGAAGCCATGGCGCGGATTGTGGCTGGCAAATGTGTGTTGGTCACGGGTGCGGGTGGGTCCATCGGTAGCGAGCTTACGCGCCAGATTGCACAGATGAATCCAAGCAAACTGGTGCTGCTCGATCAAGGCGAATATCAGCTTTACGCAATTGACCGTGAATTGTCGGTCGATTATCCAGCGCTCACTAAAGAGGCGGTGCTGGCCGATGTGCGCGATGGAATCACACTCGCGCATGAATGGCAGCGCCATGCTCCGCAGGTGGTGTTTCATGCCGCAGCCCTCAAACATGTGCCCTTATGCGAACTCAACCCTGAAGAAGCGGTGCTGACCAATGTGATGGGCACGCAAATGGTGGCTAATATGTGCGTGGCATATGGCGTGGAGCTGATGGTTCAAATCTCGACGGATAAAGCCGTTAACCCATCCAACGTGATGGGCGCGTGCAAGCGTTTGGGCGAGATGGTG
>JAKFUW010000093.1 GCA_021732545.1 Alphaproteobacteria bacterium
TCAAATCCAGCATCACATACGCCACGCGTTGCCCTGGCCCATGATAGGTATATTGCCCGCCGCGCCCTGTTTGGTGTACCGGAAATTGCGGTGCCAGCAGATCATCCGCCTTCGCACTCGAGCCACCCGTATAAAGCGGGGGATGCTCCACCAGCCAGATCAGCTCATCGGCGGTACCAGCACGAATATCGGCCACGCGCTGCTCCATCCGCCTTACTGCGAATTCATAATCGGTGAGTGCTAGCGATGTTTCCCATTGCATTGGATTATTGTTTTAACTCACGATAAAAATTCTGATGCGAACCAAGCGCGAGCAGGTGGATTATACCAGCAGGTTCATCCACTTCATAAGCGAGCAATGTCAGTTGATCGAGCAGCATAAATTTATACACGCGCACGCCTGACAAATCGCCAACCTTTAAGCTTCCAACTGCAGGATCGGCGATGAGCTGGCGTATCGCATCGTCTAGCGCGTGCTTTTGATTCGCGTGAAGCCGTTTGATGGCCTTGGCAAATCGGCGGCCTTGAACAATCTGCACTGTCTATCCGAAATGGTAGGGGGTGGGCGGCACAATCTGCGCCTCCGCACGCGCCAGCATGATTTCTTTAATGAACTCAAAGGTTAAGTCAGGGTTTTCTTCCGCCATTTTGCCAATGCGCGACCAATATTCAATCTGCTTGGGTACCGACCGGCTATAGAGCGCGGCATAGGTTTTGGCTTCTTGTAATAATTCATCATTGAGTTTGACAGGCTGCATGGTTAATCCTATTCTTATAGATCTACTTTACTCCATTAAGCAACTTTAAGCAACTTTTTGATCAAGCGCCATTGTTTATATTATTATAGCTAACCTATGATCAACACTTGCACCGCAATCGCTATGATGCGTTAAAATATCTGACGGAATATAGCAGCACAGGTTTTGCTGGTACTGGTGAGAAGATAATCTGCGGTGAGGGTGGCAGCTTGTGCTGCCGCTGTCCCCGTGGCGGTGGTGCAGGTGGAAAGGCCGCCATTGGCCCCTACCACTAATTTTCCTACGGCCGGTTTACCATCGTCAACTTTGGTATCAATGTTCCACAGCTCCTCGGGCTTAAAGACTGAAGCCGCAGGATACGAATCGGCTACCAATGCGCCGACGAGAAGGTAGTTGTTGTAAATACCATCGAATAGGCCCCCAACGGCTGAAAGAGAAGGCCAATTAAAGACAAACCAGTAGGCGTTTGAAATTTTAGATTTGGGGGAATTATCTGCCGTTGATGCAGTTGCAAATATAACGGCTGATCCATGAGAAATGCCATCATACTGGCCTTCAATCAACCCAGCATTTGCGAGATGTTGCCAGAATCGATAGGATTCATTAGAGCCTGTGCTGGGCAAAATGATGCCATCGCCATTACCGTTACAGGTCAGCGCCGAAGAACTGGCAGTGGTGACGCAGGTGGCCGCCGTGGCATGCGCGACGCCCCAGAAACTTTGGGCGTTGGTCATATCGCCTGGAAGCGCAAAATATTTATCGCGGAAAGTGTTGGTGGCCGCCTGAAACTTTTGTAATTCTGTCGTCACGCTGCGTAACTCTGCCGCGCGTATCAGCGATTGCCCGGTGAGCACCCCGCCGACCAGAAGCCCAAGGATAACGAGGACGATGGAGAGTTCAACAAGGGAAAAGCCACTCGATGTTGTCATGCCGCACTCGTTGCGGCATCTCCATCCAGCCGGTTGGGGACCCCGCAATGAATGCGGTATGACAGCCTTTAATTTATAACGCGAAGTACAGGGGGGGGGTAACAGCATACATGATTCAACCTTTAATGTGCAATTAACTTGTATGACTATACCCGATTTTTGACGCAAACACCACTTCAAAACACCGTTCCAGCGCCACATCGACCTCATCCATGCTGGCCATTACGCCGACATCATGCAGCGACGTCACGCCAAATTCGCGGATGCCACAGGGCACAATGCCCGCATAGTGCGATAGATCAGGGTTCACATTGATGGCGATGCCGTGATAGCTCACCCCGCCTCGGATGCGGATGCCTAGAGCTGCGATTTTTTTTTCAGTATGCGCGTCATTCTGCGATCCGCGCAAAGCGGATGCGCAGAATCTTGTGGGATCCTGCGCTCGCTCTATGAGCGCCGCAGGATGACGGACGGTATCCACCCACACCCCAATGCGCCCTTCGCGGGTAAAAGCCTGCACGCCGAATTCGGCAAGCGTCAGGATAATCCATTGCTCAAGGTTTTGGACAAATTTGCGAAGGTCTGGAACTCCACTCGACTCTCGACTCTCGACTCTCGACTCTGCTCGCCTTTTCAAATCCAGCATCACATACGCCACGCGTTGCCCTGGCCCATGATAGGTATATTGACCGCCGCGCCCTGTTTGGTGTACCGGAAATTGTGGGTCGAGTAAATCACCCGCCTTGGCACTCGAGCCACTGGTATAAAGCGGAGGATGCTCCACCAGCCATACCAATTCATCGGCCACGCCGCTTCGGATATCCGCCACGCGCTGCTCCATCCGCGTGACAGCGCTTTCATAATCGGTGAGTGCTAGCGATGTTTCCCATTTCATAGCCCGCAAACTAGAATATGAGCGCTTGCACCGCAATCGCTTCTTTGCTAAGTCATGCCCTCTACCGTGTGCGACCGTGGCGAAATTGGTAGACGCACTACCTTGAGGTGGTAACGCCGCGAGGCATGGAAGTTCGAGTCTTCTCGGTCGCACCATTTATTAAAAATATATAAGAATTAGTTAGAATCACTTATAAAATTAAACTTACATTTGAGATATAGCCTTCCTTAGCATATACTCCTTTGATACGAATATATCTTATTATCATGAAAT
>JAKFUW010000249.1 GCA_021732545.1 Alphaproteobacteria bacterium
GTATTTGAGCGTGCGATAACCAGCGCCGCTGCATTGGCGCAAACAGGGCATTTGCTGTTGTTGGGTGCGGCACCCGATAGCGCTGATACCAACTATGGTTATATCCATAAAGGCACGCCACTGGGCAATGGATTTGCCGTGCAACGCTTCACCGAAAAACCAGATGCCATAACTGCGCACCAATGGATAAAGACGGGAGAGTATCTGTTTAATTGTGGGATGTTTATGTTTTCGCTGCGCACCATGCAGCGTCATTTGCAGCAGCATCATGGTGCATTGATGGCGTGCGCCAAACGAAGTATCGATGGCGCAGATCGCCATGCGCTTGCCCATGTACTTGCAGATGGATTTGATGCACATCTTTTTAGTTCGTTCGATGTTGAAGTGGTGGAAAAACACCCAAACCTTGCGGTGGTCCAAGTCGATATGGGTTGGTCGGATGTGGGCAGCTATCAGCGCCTATGGCAACAAAGTGCTAAAGATAATAATGGCAATTCAGGAGCCGATACCGCGCAACACGCTATCAATAATTGGGTGCATACGCAGCTTCCCACGGCGCTGATTGGTGTTGAGAATTTGGTGATTGCACAAAATGAACAAGGATTATTGGTGGCAGACCGCGCTTATGCGGATCAGATTAAAACGCTACTGCCATTGCTTTCCAAAACCTCGACACAAATAACTCGCCCGTGGGGTTATTTTGAATCGTTATTTGTTGCACCCAATGTGCAAGTCAAATCGCTGATGATTGAGATCGGAAAAAGGCTTTCATTGCAGCGCCATCAGCATCGCAGCGAGCATTGGGTTATCATATCGGGTGTGGCAAATGTGCATAAAGATGGCGCGGATTATATTGTGCGTGCCAATGAATCGATCTTTGTACCGATAGGGTGTATTCACCGCTTGGAAAATGCGAGCGATGAACCATTATTTGTTATTGAAGTGCAAAGCGGAGATTATTTAGGCGAAGACGATATTGAACGGCTCGATGATGATTTCGGGCGCATGGAATCGGTTGTCTGATGCGGGTTTGTATTGAGCCATCATCTTATTTGCCCTCGCGCGCTTTTTTTGACATGTTGGCGCAATGCGATGTATGGGTGCCCTATGATAGCATTCAATTTAGCAAGGGTTCGCGCACTAATCGCACGCAAATCAAAACGCCAAATGGGCTGGAGTGGCTCACCATTCCCTTGCAGCAAAGCCCTGGGTTGCGCTCGATTGACAACCTTACGGTGAATCAAGCTGATTGGGCAAAAACGCATCTGGCGCGTATTTATCAGCACTATCTGCATGCGCCTTATTTTTGCGTTTATTATCACGTGATCAAAGATCTGTATGCGAGCATTGCGCACGAGACATCCATCAGCATCATCAATCAGCATTTCATAAAAGGTATATGTGAATGTTTGGGCCTTTCATGCGCGGTGCAGCCCTTGAACGAAAAAGATTTAACCGATATATTGCGTGCATCCGGTGCCACGCAATGGGTGCTGGCGCATGATGAGATAGAGCGCATTGGTGCGCAGGATATTGCGCGCCAATCAGGAGTTACCTTGCGACCGATGGTGATGGAAAATCCAGCGCCTTATGCGCAACTTCACCCGCCTTTTAGGCAGCCTACCTCCATCATCGATTGGTTGATGTGCGAAGGGCCTGTGGCGGTGGAGACGTGGAGAAAAGAATGTGTCACCCCGCATTCATTGCGGGGTCTGGTGAAATAACTAGGAGATGCCGCAATATATGCGGCATGACACTTTAGGCCCGAGTTTTAAGCCCCAGCGGTTGCCATATTTTGGGCGAAATATCCAATTCATCAGTCAGGCGATTGGCACCCATGTTGCCCGGATGCGGGGTGCGATTGACCGGAATAGGTGGGGGAGGAACGGGCACGCCATTATGTTCTTTGCCATTTTGAATCGAGATATTTTCTACGCGCTGCGGATGGCCGATTTCATATTTAAATCCGACCGCCCATAAATCCACCCAATCGCGCTTGACGATGATGTTACTAAAGCCTGCTTCGCGCAAATGAAATGCCAATGTTTTAGCGGTGAACGCAGTGCGGTGCGCCATGTATAAATTGCCACGCGCCATCGACGCGCGAAATCCATACATAATATCAATCGGCGAAATGGGTCCTGCGGGCGAATCATAGATCGGCTCTTCCAGATCGCCATGCGCGACAAAATTAGCCACCATTTGAATATCGGGAAGCGTGACCAGAAAATGCCCGCCCCATGCGGTGACACGGTTAATTTCTTTAAGTGCTACCGGCACCACATGCGGATATAAATGCTCGATGTTGTGCGACGACCAAACGGCGTGTACCGAGTGATCAGGGATCATCGATAGATCGACAATATCAGCGACAATATGAGGCTTGACGGAAGCATCAATATCGAGGCGCAATTCGAACCAATCATCGCCGCGAAAAGTTGCATGCACTTTGGCAGGAGAAGGCGCACCGCAGCCGATGTGTAACACAATTTTACGACCCGCTGCCAGCTGCACAAAATGTGAAAAAGGAGGATTGGCCACGCCTTTATTTCCGATGACCAATGCTTTGGGTTTGGGCTTTGCGGCTGCTGATTTTAGTTTTGGTTTTTTGGACATATCAGCCAGCCTTTTTTGTGTTGATGGGTGCAACTGTAGAGTCATAAAGCGACATGATGGTGTTGTGTGTGGGCGGTGGCAAATTGCCTTGCGCCACATCGATGATGAGTTGCTTGTGCAATGGAATTAGTTTTTTCAAGTCATATTTATCGATCATCGATTGACGCGCCGCCTTGCGCACATG
>JAKFUW010000102.1 GCA_021732545.1 Alphaproteobacteria bacterium
AGCTCATGGTGAAACCCACGCCACACAACATGCAAATGCCATAAAACTGCTTCCAATTCGCCCCCGATGGCAGGCTGGCAACACCAAACCCAATCGCAAGCCAGCAGGCCATAAAAATGCCGATCTGCTTTCCAAAAAACAATCCTTTGGCAATGCCCAGCGGCACCGGCTCCATCAACGAAGCAATCCCCATTCCGCTAAAATTGATGCCGGAATTTGCGAACGCAAAGATCGGCATAATCGCAAACGCCACCCACGGATGAAGCGCATGTTCAAGCTTTTTTAGGATAGGTAGCGGCATCATGAAACCCAGTAACACCCCAGCAATGGTGGCATGCACTCCCGATTGATAGACCGCTGCCCACAGCACCACTCCCACCAGCAAAAACGCTGCGATATATTGTACCTTAAAACGGCTCATCAGCCACAGCGCCACCATGCACAGCGCGGCCACAGCTAGAGCATAAATCTGAATGCTGGCAGTATAAAATGCCGCGATAATCACAATCGCCATCAGATCGTCAATCACCGCCACAGCCGTCAAAAAAACCTTTAATCCCATCGGCACGCGCTTGCCAAATAGCGCAAGCACCCCCAGTGCAAACGCAATATCGGTCGCCGTAGGAATTGCCCAGCCGCGCATCAGTTGCGCGTCATCAAAATTTAAAAAGGTGTAAATCAGCGCGGGTGCAATCACCCCGCCACAGGCACCAATCATCGGCAACAGTGCCTGCTTGCGAGTCGATAATTCGCCCTCCAGTACTTCACGTTTAATTTCCATCGCCACCAACAGAAAAAAGATCGCCATCAGCGCGTCATTAATCCAAAAATGAACGGATTTGCTGAGGATATTGGCGTGCAACAAGGATTCATAAGCAGGTGCAATCGAAGAATTGGCGCACACAAGCGCGAGTATCGCCGCCACCATCAAAACAATACCACCCGATGTTTCCATCTGCATAAACTGGGTAATGGCGGATTTTGAGCGTCTTATCATGAATGTGAACCTAGACAGATGCCAAAAAGAACACAAGCTGTTTGAGAATGACGCACGCGCTGGTAACAGAGTTGACGAGTCGCTACTGATTGGATAATGTGCCGATTCAAAGTCAACAACAGGGAGCACGACACATGGCCAAACCAGCAAAAACCTTACGCGCGGTAGAAATGACAACGCCAAAAAAACGCCCAGAGCGCCCCGTTATTGTCGATAAGAATAATGCGCCTGCTGAAAAAAAACGCGCCAAACCCGCCATCGCACGCCTGACCATCGGCGATAAAATCAATCTGGAGCTACCCATTTATGAAGCCATTGAAGGTGCACCCTGCATCGATGTGACGAGCCTGTATAAAGACAGCGGCTATTTCACCTATGACCCTGGTTTTTTATCAACCGCGTCGTGCGATTCTGAGATTACCTACATCGATGGTGACAAAGGTATTTTGCGCTATCGCGGCTATGATATTGACGAGTTGGCCAACAAAAGTGACTTTCTGGAAGTATCGTATCTGCTGATGTATGGCGAGTTGCCAAACAAAAAACAAAAAACCTGGTTCGATAATAAAATGATTCGCCACACCATGGTGCATGAGCAGCTTAACTTCTTGTTCCGTGGCTTTCCGCGCCGCGCACACCCGATGGCAATTATGGTGGGGGCTGTGGCCTCGCTTTCGGCCTTTTATCACGACAGTTTGGATATGAGCGACCCCGATCAACGCGAGCTGGCGGCCTTTCGTATGATCGCCAAAATGCCGACCATTGCGGCGATGTGCTATAAATATTCCATCGGCCAGCCCTTTATTTATCCCGATAATGATCTGGGTTTTGCTGAAAACTTTTTATATATGATGTTTGCCACGCCATGCGAAAGCTATGAAATGAACCCCGTTTTGGCCGATGCGATGGATAAAATTTTCATCCTCCACGCCGATCACGAACAAAACGCTTCCACCTCCACGGTGCGGTTGGCCGGATCATCCGGTGCGAATCCATTTGCGTGCATTGGCGCGGGCATTGCATCATTATGGGGCCCTGCTCATGGCGGCGCGAATGAGGCAGTGATTAACATGCTCAAAAAAATTGGCGATGTGAAAAACATTCCCGAATATATTGCCAAGGCCAAAAACAAGGACGATCCATTCCGTTTGATGGGTTTTGGGCACCGTATTTATAAAAATTATGACCCGCGCGCGACCGTGCTTCGCAAAAGCTGCCATGATGTGCTCAATGAGCTTGGCCAGCAAGATGAATCCTTGTTGAAAATTGCGATGGAACTCGAGAAAATTGCACTCGAAGACAAATATTTTATCGACCGCAAACTCTACCCGAATGTCGATTTTTATTCAGGCATTATCTACCGCGCGATGGGCATCCCCACTAACCTTTTCACGGTGTTATTTGCTGTGGCGCGCACCGCAGGTTGGGTGGCGCAGTGGAAAGAAATGGTGGAAGACCCCGCCATGAAAATCGGCCGCCCACGCCAGTTGTTTGTTGGCTCCAAGCCTCGCAAATATGAGGCGGTGGCGAAGCGGAAGTAATGATGTCACAGCCAATTTAACTAAACTGTAACACACCATTTTATTCAAAGCATCTATGCTGTTAAGAATTTAGGGGTGTTGTGATGTGTGCTGAAACTGTTGGAGAATTACTAGCAAGGTCAATATTAGGACCTAAGGGTCCAAAATTTTCAGGTGGATATAATGGAATCTATGAGTTTGATATTGCTAAAGATAAAGAATTAACTCCACTTCGAGATCAGTTTTTAATTAGCGTAAGACGTAGAAACTATGAAGGTAT
>JAKFUW010000136.1 GCA_021732545.1 Alphaproteobacteria bacterium
AATTAAAAGATCTTAAATCATCGATGCCGTGGCAATGATCGGAATGGGCATGGGTGAATAATATCGCATCGACCCGCGAGATGTTGCACGCCAGCGCCTGTTGGCGCAGATCGGGTGAGGCATCGACCAGCAAGGCGGTGTCGCCCTTTTCAACCAGAATGGAAGCGCGAGTACGCCGGTTTTTCGGGTTTTCTGATGTGCAGACCGCGCAACGGCACCCGATCATGGGAACCCCCGCCGAAGATCCGCAGCCTAATATGGTTATTTTCATTGGGGTACCTCTATAAACTCTACTCTGGCTTCAAATCTGCGCAGCATCGGAGCCTCTTTCGAAAATATCATGTATGTTAAATACACTCAATTTTCTCATTCTCCATCGCTTCGCGCTTTTTTGCCAGAGCGAGTTTCTAGAGGTGCCCATTATGTCTGAATCGGTTGATTAGCTTTTTTGAATAATCGGAAGAAATTATGGGTGGTGATGCGTTCTAATTCCTGCTCCTCAATGCCTTTGAGTTGCGCCACATATTGCGCCACAAGCCGCGTGAAAGCGGGTTCATTCGGGCGCCCACGGTGCGGCATCGGCGCCAGATAGGGCGCATCAGTTTCCACCAGTAAACATTCAATCGGGATGTCTTTGACAATAGATTGAAGCTCAGTGGATTTTTTGAAAGTAACGATACCTGAAATAGAAATAAGGAAACCAATTTTTATTGATTCATCAGATAGATATTGAGATGAGCTAAAGCAATGGATTAACCCTGTAAAGGGTGTTTTGGCATATTCTTCTTTCAAAATCGCCACCGTGTCTTCATCGGCATCGCGGCTATGGACAATCAAAGGCAATCCTGTTTGGCGGGCGGCTTCGATATGCACTTTAAAGCAATATTGCTGCTCGGCTCGCGGGCTATGCTCATAAAAATAATCCAGCCCTGTTTCGCCAATACCAATTGCTTTGGGGTGAGCCGCCCATTTCACCAGCTCCTGCACCGTCAAATCTTGATGCGAGGCCGCTTCATGCGGGTGCACCCCAATCGAGGCATAGATACGCGGGTCGGTTTCCGCAATCCGTAAAATCTCACTAAATTCAGAGCGTTTGGTGGAAATGGTTTGCAAGCACCCTACCCCTGCCTCCTGCGCGCGCTGCAACGTGGCTGGCAAATCCGCAAATTCAGGATAATTCAAATGGCAATGCGAATCGACGAGCATGTTACCCCTCATCGCTCGCGATGCGCGGGAAGATGGCCATAGGCGCAGGCATTGGGGTGCCCGGTTTAAGGGCGTAGTCTTTGGTCAGGTGAATGAACAATCGTTCATCTTTTGGAGCACCAAGCTGATCTAAGAGTTTAGATGCGGAATCAGGAATAAAAGGCTGTAACATAATAGCAATACAGCGCAACACTTCTGCAAGGTGATAGAGAGTTGCGGCCATCTGTTCGGGCGCGTCTTTCTTCTGTTTCCACGGTGCTTCACGGTCAATATATTCATTCGCGAAAGACGACATAGCGAGAATATTACCCAAACAATCGCTGAATTTGCAGCGCTCCATCGCGTCCATCACGGCGGCGGGGGTTTGCGGCATGGTGATCTGTACCATCTCTAAAATCTGCGCATCTTGTGGGCGCGCTCCTGCTGGTGCGGGATCAGGCACTAAGCCCGCGCAATGTTTCTGGATCATCGAGAGCGTGCGCTGCGCCAGATTGCCGATATTATTGGCCAGATCACTGTTTAAACGGTCGATCAGCGATTGGCGCGAGAAATTACCATCATTGCCAAACGGCACTTCACGCATCAGGAAATATCGTGTTTGATCGAGGCCATATTTTTCAACCAAATGGGCAGGAGACACCACATTTCCGAGTGATTTTGACATTTTTTCACCTTCAATCGTCCACCAACCGTGCGCAAAAACGCGCTTAGGAGGCGTAATGCCAGCCGAAAGCAGAAATGCAGGCCAATAAACCGCATGAAAGCGCAAAATATCCTTACCAACCATGTGAATATTGGCAGGCCAGAAGGTTTTGTAATGGTCGCTTTGTTCATTGGGATAACCGATTGCAGTCAGGTAATTGGTCAGCGCATCGAGCCAGACATACATGACGTGACACGGCGCATCGGGCACCGGAACGCCCCACGAAAAAGTGGTGCGCGACACCGAAAGATCCTTTAAACCGCCTTCAACAAACCTCAAAACCTCGTTTCGGCGCGATTCGGGCAGTATAAAATCGGGGTTTTCATTGTAAAATGCCAGCAAACGCTCTTGCCATGCCGATAAACGGAAGAAATAACTCGGTTCTTCCACCCATTCCACCTCGGCACCCGTGGAGGCCTTGCCATTCACCAGTTCCGTTTCGGCATAAAAGGCTTCGTCACGCACTGAATACCAGCCCGCATAGCTTCCCAGATAGATATCGCCCGCATCGAGCAGGCGCTTCCAGATCGCTTGGCAGGCCGCAATGTGACGCGATTGCGTGGTACGGATAAAATCATCATTCGACAGATTAAGAATATCAGTTAAGTCTCTGAAGTGCTCAGATACTTCATCGACAAAAGCTTGTGGCGGAATCCCTGCCTGCTCGGCTGATTTTTCAACCTTCTGGCCGTGTTCATCGGTTCCGGTTAAAAAATGAGTTGGCCGCCCCGATAGCCGCATGAAACGCGCCAACACGTCGCACGCCACGGACGTATAGGCATGCCCCAAATGCGGCTTATCGTTCACATAGTAAATTGGGGTGGTGATATAAAAACTGTTTTTATTCATATAATTATCACTTTTGTCCATAGATTGTTCACAGCTTA
>JAKFUW010000189.1 GCA_021732545.1 Alphaproteobacteria bacterium
AATGGGGGGATGGAGCGGGTGGCGGGAATCGAACCCGCGTGTGCAGCTTGGAAGGCTACCGTTCTACCATTGAACTACACCCGCGTGAAAGAGGGGTTAGCAACTAGGGGCTAACGACCAGGGAAACGACCATTAAACGATCGGCCGCACGATGGCAACGAAAAACCCAGTTCCTACTGAGTCATTTTTAACCCAAGCGATCAATGAAACTGCGCGGCCTCGGTGGAGCCTTCCATCGCGGTGGTCGAGCTTTCGCCGCCGGCAATCACTTGCGCCACTTCATCGAAATAACCCACGCCCACTTCGCGCTGATGTTTGACGGCGGTGAAGCCATCTTTGGCGGCAGCAAATTCGCGCTCTTGCAATTCCACAAAGCCAGTCATGCCGTGTTCTTTGTATTTTTTCGCCAGGTCAAACATACCGTAATTGAGCGAATGGAAACCAGCAAGCGTGATAAACTGAAATTTATAACCCATTGCGCCCAGTTCTTTTTGGAACTTGGCGATTGAGATATCATCGAGGTTTTTCTTCCAATTGAAAGACGGCGAGCAGTTATAAGCCAGCATTTTTCCTGGATGCGCGCGTGCCATGGCTTCGGCAAACTTTTTCGCTTCTTTCATATCGGGCGTCGCGGTTTCGCACCACACCAAATCAGCATATTCACCAAACGCAATGCCGCGATTGATCGCCGCTTCAATGCCACCTTTATATTTGAAAAATCCCTCCACGGTGCGTTCTTTTTCAACGAACGCCGCATCGCGTGCATCGACATCTGAGGTAATCAGATAGGAGCCATTCGCATCGGTGCGCGCCACGACCACGCTCGGCACGCCAGACACATCGGCAGCCAGTCGCGCAGCAATCAATTTTTGGCAATGTTCTTCAATCGGCACCAATACTTTGCCGCCCATATGGCCGCATTTTTTGGCGCTTGATAATTGGTCTTCCCAATGCACGCCGGCAGCACCCGCTTCGATCATGCTTTTCATCAGCTCAAACGCGTTCAATGTGCCACCAAAACCGGCCTCTGCATCGGCCACAATCGGCTGAAACCAGTCGATGGAATCATCGCCTTCGGCATGGCAAATCTGGTCGGCGCGTTGCAAACATTGGTTGATGCGCTTGACCACCGCAGGCACCGAATTGACAGGGTATAATGATTGATCGGGATACATTTCGCCCGCCAAATTCGCATCGGCTGCCACCTGCCAACCTGATAAATAAATGGCTTTCAATCCCGCACGCACTTGCTGCATCGCCTGATTGCCGGTGAGCGCGCCCAGCGCATTCACATACGGCTCGGTGTGCATGTGGTTCCATAATTTTTCAGCACCCAAACGCGCGAGCGAATGTTCGATATGCACGCTGCCACGCAATTTTACCACGTCTGCTCCGCTGTAAGGGCGGGTGACGCCGCTCCAACGCGGGTCGGTTTTCCAGCTATGTTCGAGTTGGGCAGCGGTGGGTTGGGTCATGGTGGTGGCTCCTGATAAAAAGTGTCGTTAAGCAAGTGTTATTGCACAGCTATAAAGGATTTGCACGTCTTTTGCACGTTTTTTTTGCAGTGCAGCATGGATTGTGGATGGCTTGCTTTATCACGCACGATGTAATACAATGTATTCACATGTATTACAAATAGGAGAATTTATCATGACCATCACCGCCCGCCTGCCCGCGCAAATGGAACAACGCCTGGCTGACCTCGCGAAGCTGACCAAGCGCAGCAAAAGCTTTTTGATCAAAGAAGCGCTGGAATGCTATCTGGAAGATTTGGAAGATGTGGCAATTGCGAATGAGCGCCGCAACGATCCGAATGCGGTCTATTACACCACCGAGGAAGTGTTGCGCGCCATTAACGCAAATAAGGCCACTCAATAATGTATACGATTGAATGGCAAGCCCGTGCGCGTCAGGAACTCTTGAATCTGCCGAGTGCCATCGCGGATAAAATGGTCAAAAAAGTGGAAACTCACCTTGCCAAAGACCCACTCGCGCTTGGCTCAGAGCTGGTTGGTGATTTATCAGGGCTGATGCGCTATCGCTACCGCGATTATCGTATCATTTACGAGGTCATTGAAAACAGATTGATCATTCGCGTGATCCGCGTCGGGCATCGGAAGGACGTGTATGAGTGAGCGCAGCAATCAACGCGATGTTTGTAATGAACTAACTGATTCCTGAGACACAATCATATCCCGAAAATGGGTTACAGAACGAGCAGGAGAAGACATCTGAACATCGACGTCTCTTGCTTTTTGGTTCTGCTTTGAAAGCGTGAGTTCGGTTTGATCTAAATATTCATTGTACCGTTCCAGATTATTATGTTTTACCTGTACGCTGTCGTCTGCCTGAACCGTATGATAAGCGCCCAGAACAGCTGTAAAAGCCCCAACACCTATCAACCCACCTATTGTCTTGTTAGACCATTCTGCAACGGGTTTTGCTAATTCCATTACTTGACCACCAACAAGATAAGACCACAAAACAGCCACTGACATCACCGCTGCAGTAATGGCGATAGCTTTGAATCCGCCTTCCGCTAATCGCATCAGCAAGGATTTAGGTTTTTCTAACGGGAGCTCCTTCTCAAACTCATCGAAACTGTACGTTGGCACCCCATAACGCGCTTGCATTTTCCGAGCACGTATTTCTAAGATTTTTTGAAAATCATCCAACTCTCTGGATTGCTGCGTTAAATCAGCGCGCGCCTGTTGAGCCGAAGCTAATACTCCCAATACTATCTCTACAGGCCGTTTCATAATTTTAATCGCCAATCAAAAA
>JAKFUW010000002.1 GCA_021732545.1 Alphaproteobacteria bacterium
AACTCTACTCTGGCTTTAAAGCTGCTTGCGCTGGAGCCTCCTCAAAAATGTCGTGTAGCTTATCTACACTCATTTTTTCGGTATCCATCGCGGCGCGCTTTTTTGCCAGAGCGAGTTTCTCGCAGGTGCATATCGTTGGGTGGAAAGGGGCTGGGATTGGGGGGCGAGGGCGCTTCTGCGAGGGCTTGCCCGAAGCAGTCTCGTTGATGAGATCGCTTCGCGCACTTTTTAAAGTGCGCTCGCGAAAGCGAAGACCTGAGAGGAAAGGAGAATGGGTGGCTGTCACCCCGGCTGATCTTCAGATCACGCCGGGGTCTGGTTATGTAGCCGCATAGCCGGATACCGGTGTTGCTGTGCAAACCGGTATGACAACCATAGTAAATTTAAGCTCTTCCCTGAGATTCGGCCCCTTGCAGCTGTTGTGATTCTGTTTGATTCATTACAACATCACCCCATTTTCGTCCATCTTTGCGGCGATTTTGTTGATACTCAACTTCCACGGCGGGTGCTTTGTCTTTGTTCATACATTTGGCTTGTTGCTGAGCCATGTGCTCATCTTGCACTATGCGAAGCTCTGTGGCTTCCCGTTGCGACATATAGGTTGCTATGGCACCAAATCCTAACAATCCTCCAAGTGCTGCAAGTCCAGAGATCGATAGCAAAGGTGCAGATGGCGTTAGCAGTCCGCCCAGCATAGCTGGTGTGCCCATAGCCAAGGCGACAACGCCCATGGCGATGGTCATCAATGCGCCGAAAAAGGTAGCCATCCCCAGTGCTCCCCATGTTTGGCTGGTGAAAGAAAACCAACGGCTCTGTAAGCGGTATTTTTCTTCCTGAGGGTCCACTATTTTGTCTTCGGGCATGCTGAATCTCTTTTGTTATGAAAGTAGATATTATCATGCGCGAGTATTGGGAAGTATGAAGATTTGATGAAATATAACCTGTTGGGTGGAAAGTGTGAGTGATTAGAGTCAAGAGTCGAGTGCGAAGTTCACCTCTCCAAAGGGGAGAGGTCAAAACCGACTTTAGGCGGTTTTGGGACAGGGAGAAAAAAACCTGCTTTCAGAAAGTTTACCCTCTCCCGAACTCCGCTTCGCTTGCGTTCGACCTCTCCCCGTGGGAGAGGTAGGCTCTCCTAGCCCCTTACTCCCCCTGTGAATAACTATCCTCCCTCATCTTGACTCCTTTGTGCCACCACGCTAATGTTACAGTCCCTATTGGAAGAAGCGTCCGCAGAAATGTCGTTCCATTGTCAGGGTGTTTAAGGCAAGCAAGTTGTAGCGTAAATCGCGTCGGGGTCATGTCCACGCCGTTTTGTCATAGTTTGGCTACCTTTTTCATCCGATAACGAGCTCGCACGATTCTTTTTCATCTGGCTTTTTAGCTGGCTAGTCATTGGGGCAAAATTAAATCTGCGCAGATATGAAAAAAGTTCTTGCAGGTTACGATGTGAAGTGTATAAACGCGTTCCCGCATCGGTCGGATTGTTTTCCGCCCTGGTGCTGCTGATTGAATAGTGAATCGGTTTTTTCTAATCAAACCGCGATGTTTGAACTGGAGGATATTTTTATCGCCAGTAAGAACTAGCGAGTTGATGCTGATTGTAATAATTGTTTCCATGTTATGAAACGAGTCGGCTGTCAGAAACAAAGATATGAATCAGAACAAACGGTTTACCGTTGGCTTTCTGAGCTTTCATATTTTAACGATGATAGACGTACTCCACAGAGCAAAGCTCTGCTTTGTTCTGCATAAGATGTGACATCGTGCGATCAAATTGTCGCTATAAGTAAATGATTAAGTAAATTAAGGGCATTTGGTGAATGCCTTGGTGGCAAGAGGCGATGAAGGACGTGCTACGCTGCGATAAGCGTCGGGGAGCTGCGAAGAAGTGCTGATCCGACGATTTCCGAATGGGGCAACCCACCTTATTAGTCTCCAGTTACCAGTATCCAGTCTCCAGTTTTTTCTGGCAACTGGCAACTGGCGACTGGAGACTTCTATAAAAGGTATTAGTATCTGAATACATAGGATATTAAAGTGAACGCAGGGAATTGAAATATCTTAGTACCTGTAGGAAAGGACATCAACCGAGACTCCGCTAGTAGTGACGAGCGAACGCGGACTAGGCCAGTGGTATATGTGATGTAATGAGAACTGTCTGGAAAGTCAGGCCATAGTGGGTGATAGCCCCGTATCAGTAAGATAACATATATCCTCGAGTAGGGCGGGACACGTGAAATCCTGTCTGAACATAGGTCGACCACGATCTAAGCCTAAGTACTCCTTGCCGACCGATAGTGAACCAGTACCGTGAGGGAAAGGTGAAAAGAACCCCGATGAGGGGAGTGAAATAGATCCTGAAACCGAATGCCTACAAACAGTCGGAGGGGCTTTAGGCCCTGACGGCGTACCTTTTGTATAATGGGCCAGCGACTTAGTGTATGCAGCAAGCTTAAGCCGATAGGTGTAGGCGTAGCGAAAGCGAGTCTTAAATGGGCGTTTAGTTGCATGTATTAGACCCGAAACCGAGTGATCTAGCCATGGTCAGGTTGAAGGTAGGGTAACACCTACTGGAGGACCGAACCCACGTCTGTTGAAAAAGACGGGGATGAACTGTGGTTAGGGGTGAAAGGCCAATCAAACTCGGATATAGCTGGTTCTCCGCGAAAACTATTTAGGTAGTGCCTCGTGCGAATACCTTGGGGGGTAGAGCACTGGAAGGGCTAGGGGGTCCCACAGACCTACCAAACCCTACCAAACTCCGAATACACAAGAGT
>JAKFUW010000095.1 GCA_021732545.1 Alphaproteobacteria bacterium
GGTACGTTGTGGCTGGTTCCATAAAAGCAACTCCTCTCATGCGAGTTGAAGATTATCCGAAAGGCTCAAAAAGACCAACCTTATATTTGAGCGCGGGTCATACACGAAAAGATCCTGGAGCAGGCGCAGGAGGTTTATCTGAAAATAGAGCGGTTGAAGACCCAGTAGTTTCATTAGCATCAGAATTTGCTTCTCGAGGCTGGAACGTAGTCATCGGCAGAGGTGCGGACACAAGCTCACGAAGTAATCAGCTACGGAGTCGCCCAGAATCAGCAAAAAAACTGAGGGCAGATTTATTTCTTGAAGTGCATGGCGAATCAATCGGTGTTACTCGAAGAATTCTCTCTTTTTATACAGACGATACCGAACGCTCTAGGATGGGGTTTGATGGTGATGGCAGAGTAACGTCATCGAACCCGAGCGAAACACTCGCCAAACATTTAGTAACCCGCCTTCAAGATACCTTGCCTAAAAGTCATGCCTCTTACCAAGGTGTAGATATCTACACTAAGCAAGATGGTTTTGAGGTTGACGGAGAACCCAAACAGATTGCTGTACTTAACAGCTCAAGACATGCACCCAATACGCGCGCTATATTAATTGAATATGCAAATATGAATAACAGCCAAGATCGTAGTCGCTTTACCGATGAACAAGCCGTTGGCGCTTTTGCGGAGCGAACCGCCGCTGCAACGACTCACTTTTACAATCAAGAAGCAAAAATCACAGGAAAGCCTCCAATAGCAGGGCAAGGAAAAATCTTTGTCCATCACTCAGAAACAGATGGGCAGTCTCCTTTAATAGGATATACTCTAGCAGCTGATGGAAGCCTAATTAAGGGGGCTTCTGCTCCATCTCGGGGGCTGTCTGCTGCTGCTCCTGCCACTGCAGAGCAAACTGCGGCGCGAATTGTTGCCACACGAACCATCATTGATGATTTAAAAGCAAAATATGGCAACGACCTTAAATCCCTTAATAAGGAAGAGGCACTTGCCGATCCAGAACTCAGAACCAAAGTGCGTCAGCTACAAACCAATCTCAATCAACTTGGTTTTAAGGCTGGCAAACTTGACGGTATCCCCGGTGACAACACCAAAGGGGCGCTGTTACGATTTGAGTTAGCTCATCGCAAACCTGAGCTAGCTGCTGCACCTGCTCCAGTTCCAACAGAACAACCCGCTGCAGCCCCTCCTCCTCCAGCACCTGAGCCTGAACCAGCACCGCAAGCTCCGCCACGCTATGTGGCACCGTGTAACAACGACGCTAGAGGCACTTGTATCTAACCCACCGCATCCAGCCCAATATCGACATTGCGCACGCTATGGGTGATGCGCCCGACTGAGATAAAATCCACGCCGGTGAGCGCGACGTCGCGCACACGCTCAATCGTCATGTTCCCCGATGCCTCGCAGCGCGCTTTGCCTTTAGCGAGTGCCACCGCCGCACACAGATCATCCAGCGACATATTATCCAGCAGCAACATATCCGCTCCAGCATCCAGCGCCTCTTGCACTTGGGCGAGCGTGTCGCATTCCACCTCGATCTGCATGGTGGCAGGGTTGGATGCTTTGGCGCGCGCTACGGCACCCGCCACGCTGCCTACCGCCGCGATGTGATTATCTTTAATCAGCACCGCATCATCGAGCCGCATGCGATGGTTTTTGCCACCACCACAGCGCACGGCAAATTTATCGAGTTCGCGCAACCCCGGCATGGTTTTGCGTGTATCCAAAATCACTGCGCCTGTGCCATGAATCGCTTTCACATAGCGCGCGGATTCAGTCGCGATGCCACACATACGCTGCAACAGATTCAGCGCCACGCGCTCACCCGCCAGAATGCTGCGCGCATTGCCCAGCACACTCGCCATCACCTGCCCTGCATCCACCGCATGACCATCCAGCACACGCGGCTGATAATCCACTTGCCCATCAAGCGCCTCAAACACACCGCCAATCACATCAATCCCCGATACCACCAACGGCTCGCGCGCAACAAACTGCAACGTAAACTCGAGTGATTCAGGGATGGTGCTATTGCTCGTTACATCGCCATGACCAATATCTTCAGCCAGCGCCGTTAAAATGATTCGCCGCACTTCATCGGAGTTGGGTTGCATGATAACGGGCATCATTATCGCGCCATCGATTGTTGCGCCACCAACACCAACCAGCGCAAAACAGGATGAATCGCTTCAGGAACAGGCTGCATTTTTTGAGGAGTTGCAATATCCAGCCGCCACGGAAGCTTCACCGATTTACCATCCAACTCCACATCGAGCGTCAGCCTGTCTGGGTAATCCAGAGAATACTGCATTCGGCCATTTTCGCTTGTCATGGGTGGCTTAATCTACAGAATTGGGGAGGCAGACAAATGCAAAAAATAGTTTTTCTGCGCCAATGTGGGAGCCGATTTCACACTCATCACCGCATCGGGCAAATACAGAACTTCCATTTCTCCACTCGATTCATCAGTGAATTGAATGTTGATGTAATTGATTGAAAACTGAACCGTACCTTCGGGCAATGATACTTGAATTTTGGGCATCAACACACGCACTTTGGTATAAAAAGGAAAGCCGCTCGATATCACATCATTATAGGTGATTTTAACATCGCCGCCCGCCTGCGACCATTGTTTTTCCTGGCGTTCAATCATGATTTTAACACGGTCGACCATTTTATCGGCATCGCTATCCCACATCAACCAATAGGCAACCAACCCAAGCATAATAATGCCCGTGGCGCCGCCTAAAAACCCCA
>JAKFUW010000270.1 GCA_021732545.1 Alphaproteobacteria bacterium
GACGATCAAGGCATCGCAGGTAACAGGAGGGGGCATGGCGGGCGGGCTCAATACGAAAATGGCGCGCCCGAGACGATTCGAACGTCCGACCCCTGCCTTCGGAGCACAGATTACACATTCTTCTCTAGCGTAAAAACAATGACTTACGCTGCAAAAAGCTAGAGTAGTATAGAAAGTAGTATAGCCAGCAAGCTTGTTAAAACCAAGTAATTCAATGGCTTGCCACCACTTTCGCTGTCCCCTGTACTACAGCAGATCGTCGTACACGCTCACAAGCGTCTAGTTACGTGACGGTCGCGCTTAAGGAGCAGAGATTACCACGCTGCGTAGCGGCTCTACGATGCAGAACTGTCTTTCAAAACGACACAATGAATATTAGCCATTGCTTTGAAATGCGACGCTAAGACAATGACACAGCACTCCGAAAATTCGTCCTACCGAGAAAAGCTTATCGAGCATCTTTTTGTTGCCGAACTGCTAAAACAGTCCTGGCTACATCACAGATGTGAATTGGATATCGCAAAGCCAGAAGTGGATAGCACTGGATATGACCTTATCGGCGAATCAAATGGGGTTATCAGACACATCCAGTTAAAAACAGCAAAGATTGGCAGTACGACGAAAAATCAAAAAATTCATATAAAACTGGCGGAAAAACCAAGCGGATGTGTTGTCTGGATTTACTTCAACGAAGAAAGCATGGAACTAGGTCCGTTCTACTTTTACGGTGCAAACGCGGGTAGTCAGATTCACAATTTTTCAGAGCTTAAGGTCGCTAAGCATACGAAAGGCAATAAAAGTGGCTTCAAAGCGGAGCGTGCAAATATTCGTGTGATCCCAAAACACCACTTTACAAAAATTGAATCTATTGAAGAAATTTACAATCAGTTGTTCAGGACGAAATAGGTATCTCCATACAAAACGCATGACTTCTCACCAAAGCCATCCATGACTATTACATTGGACCCACAAATAACGGGCAACGTCGGTCTTTATTTCTGCTGCTACAAACTATCGCTGATGGGCTGGAACACCATGCCGACAACACGAAATGCACGGGGCGTAGATATCATTGCCTATAACAAAGATGCATCCAAATTTGTCGGCATTCAAGTCAAGGCACTCAGCAAACGCCATCCAGTACCACTTGGCATTTCACTCGATAAAGTCATGGGGGACTATTGGGTAATTATCAATAATGTAACTACCATGCCCAGCGCGTTTATTCTGCTGCCCGAAGAAGTCCGTGCGCTCGCGCATCGGGGAGAAAAGGAGGGGCGTATATCGTACTGGCTTCAACCACGTAATTACTGCACCGAAGCATTTCACGAAAAGTGGGGACGCATTGGCAATCCCCAGGAATAAGCAATCTCACTTCCACGACTCTTAATCGCCTAGTTACGGGACGGCTATTCTTCCCATGTTTTCATTACGTACAAAGCCGCCTCTTGAATTGCCTTTGTGTTGCTCTGAATCATGCTTTTATCGGCAGTAATTACGATGCTGTCCTTCCTCTTAACGTACGGCAAACCCGACCCATCAAATACCTTTTGCGCTTCCGTTAATAGAGCATCGGAATAATAAAAACTGATCAGTGATTTTCCTGCGCTTCGTTTGTGCAGAAAAAGATAATTGTTATCACGCACGCGAATCGCAATGTAGTTCTTTTTTAAATGCAGCACTGGTTGCCCAAAGACTGGCATCACCACTTCAAGCAATGCCTTCGCAGCATCCAATGTCCAAGCAGCCCTTTTCCCCCAATATTCTTCGTCGTGTATTTCGTCAGGTCCAGCGTCGTCACTTTCTGGCTCTTCATAGGTATCTAATATTTTAGAAAAATGAAGAACGTGATTTCCCGCAGCCTCAATAATATTCACTTGAACAGCGATGATCGGGATGGCGTTACTAAGAAGATGAATAACGTTGTAAAAACGCTTGGTTATTGATTCCGCAACAATGACTGCATAGTGTTGCCGCTTTGGCCTTACTCTTCTCTCGTTATCCCAATATTCGATT
This sequence comes from Alphaproteobacteria bacterium, assembly GCA_021732545.1. GTDB lineage: Bacteria > Pseudomonadota > Alphaproteobacteria > Rickettsiales > UBA3002 > JAKFUW01. The sequence goes on from JAKFUW010000270.1 coordinate 2,017, forward strand.
GTACGAATGATGTGCGTTTCATCGGTTTCGCCGAGCATAATTTCGACTTCGTACATGGAGCCATCTTCTGGGTCTGATAACAGCATGTCCAAACGGCCACCAGACGACTGCCTCCGCTCACGAGAAATTACTTCCAGTTCACCCAATTGGAGAACGCTAGGATTTTCCGCAATTTGGTCTTGTAACCAATATTCATTATGGCCACAGGAGCGGATTGATTTTGTTACGCCGACTATTACGGGCGTGTTCATTAGAAACTCCATGAACTAATGCGGCTCAAAACCGCGTTACTTCGCTTAATCCATAGAAAATGGAAGCGCGAAATAATGAACAACTAAATGAAAAAAACGGGACGCAGAAAATTCAATGAAAGTTCTGCGCGAATTTGGATACGAACTAGCTGCGCTCAATGCTAGCTATAGCGCACCATCAAAATTTACATCCTTTCTTTAGTACCGCTACTACGCAATCCACGCACAATCGAGCTGCCCGTTGAAAAATGGAAGAATAAGAGACAGCTCTAGCTAACTTAGGTCCCAAAACCCAATACCAATCAATAAAGAGCCTTCCTGCTACTGATTTGCTTAAAACAAAATCTCTGTAAGCCCTCAAAAACACCACGTTGGGATGATATTGATCGCCATACGCCGCAGTTGCAACAAAGCATGCCGCACCAGATTTACTTTCGATGCGCATATTTCCCGCACCAGTTTTAATATCTGATTTAACTGTTTGCCTAGTTAA
>JAKFUW010000235.1 GCA_021732545.1 Alphaproteobacteria bacterium
GAAGATTTACGTTTTCAGGCCGATCAGGATATTAAAGAGGCGGTGGATTCGGTCAATAATGAACTCGCGCATCTGGATTCGCTCAACATCGCGATCAACCGCGCGAATGCGCTTGGCACCGCCACCGCAAGCCTGCTCGATCAACGCGATATTGCGTTGGAAAAGATTTCTGAATATCTCGATATCGACGTGACATTTCAAAGCAGCGGCGCGGTCAATGTCTATACGGCCAATGGTGTGGGTCTGGTGGATGAAGACATTCACAAGCTCGCTTACCGTCCGGCAACGGGCATCAATACCTTCATCAATGACGGTGCGATTAATCCACTTCAAGTGCTGACCTTTGATGAAAATGGCGTTGAGATTCGCGACCCAGACAACATTATTTTAGGTGGTGTAGAAAATGGCGTAGTCAGTCGTTTGGAAGGGGGCGCGCTGCAAGGATTGCACGAATTACGCGATCAATTGATTCCCGATATTTTATCGCAACTCGATACGCTGGCCTCGCGCCTACGCGATGAAGTGAATGCGATTCATAATGATGGTTCCAGCTTTCCGCCTGCACAAGAACTCAATGGCACAAGATTAGTAACCGCCGATGAAGTGTTTGACTGGTCGGGTACGGTGTTGATTGGTGCACTCAATGCCGATGGCACACCTGCCGCCAGCACCTATACCAACGAAACCTATACCGGATATCGCCCACTAAGACTGGATCTTTCGTTTCTTGATAGTGGCCAGGGCGCAGGAAAGCCTACTGCGCAAACCATCATCGATGAGATCAATAATCACTTTAACGCCCCGCCCGTTAAAGCGAATGTGAATAATCTAAATAATATTCAGATTGTTTCCAACACCTCGCAATTACCAGGTGGCACGCCGCCCACATTCACGTTCGATCTGGATCTGGAAAATATCTCCAACACCCGCTCGGATATTTGGGTTACGGGCGTGACGGTGCTCGATGATACCGGCACCAACATCGCAGATACAGCAGGCGTGGGAAATGTGAGCGATACCATCCCGCGTGTGGCGCTTGATCTTGCCAATACCTACGGGTTTGATGCCGGCTCAAATCTGGTAACCATCACCTCCACTGGCAATCATGGCCTTGGTGTGGGTGATCGGGTTTATATTCCAGATTCGGGCGCATTACCTGGTTCCTTTGCCAGTAACGGCATCGCATCATCTGAAGTGGTGGGTTATTTCGAAGTGGTGGGTGTAACATCCAACAATCAGTTTCAAATCCGAATAAGCACTGTGTCTTCAGTGACTGCGTCTGAATCTTCCGTGGTGGCAATTAATGCCTTGCCGCCTTATGATGAAATTGCTGCGGGTGACAAAGCGCGCACGCGCAACAATGGAACCATTTCAGCTAATTTCTTGAATAACCCAACATCGAATTATTATGATATTACGCTGGAAGTGGGCGTGTTTAATAATGACCCCGATAATCCAAGTACTGATTTGGTTCAGTTGACTTACCGTGTTTTTAACAACAACACCAATCTGCTCAATGATCGTTACGATATTTCTGCCCTGTCGGGGAATGGCACGCGCGAATTCCCGACTACGCCTCACCAATATATTTTCGCGCAACTGGTGGATGAAAACGGCGTGGAACTTCCCCAAGCCAATGGCAGTTACGGTGTGCAGCAAGGCTTTATCAAGTTGGTAAGCAATCCGCTCAATGGACAGGATCTGGGTATTTCGATCAATGAAGGCGATAGCAGACAATTGGGCAAATTATCTTTGTCACCGCCAGAAGCCGGAACCAATCGCGGCTTTTCACATTATTTTGAACTCAATAACTTTTTCGCTAGCAATAACCCGATCACCACAGGCGATAGTGTGTCAGGAAGTGCTATTAATTTTCGGGTTGAAGACCGCTTGCTCGATAATCCAAGCTTAGTGACCACCGGTGATTTGCAAGCGTCCAACCAACCCGCTAACCCCTCGGCCACACGACTTTATACATTTGAGCGCTTTAACTCGGATAATTCGGTGATTCAACGTTTGGCCGAGCTTAATTTTAATTCGGTTTCATTTGATACGGCAGGCAGTTTGCCCAGTAGCAATCAATCATTCAGTGGTTATATTGGCGAAATACTGGGTTTTACAGCCACCAGAACGGTATCATTTGAAAGCCAACTTGAGGATAACCAAACGTTGCTTGATGGTTTTATCAATCGCTCCGATGCTATCAGTGTGGTGAATCTGGATGAGGAATTGGCGAACACGATTATTTTTCAGAATGCCTATGCCGCGTCGGCACGAATTATTACCGCAACGAATGATCTGTTCGATGCGTTGCTACAAGCGGTGTGATGAATGAAGTGAACAACCAATAAGTGAGGATAATATGGCCATCGTCAGTCGAATCAGTACCTACGCCATCTTTCGCAACACGCTGAATGATGTCAATAGTGTGCAGTCCAATTTGGCGGGTTTGCAAGGTCAGCTTTCGAGCGGACTTAAAACCAACGAGTTTTCAGGACTCAGCGGCAAGGTAGAGCAATTTACCTTTTTGGAAGCCAGAATCAAAAAAACTCAAAATTATGAAAATAATAATGATCTCAATATTTCACGCCTGCAGACCTCTAATGTGTCGCTGACGCAGTTGATTAGCGCAGCCGATGAGTTGGAAGATTTGTTGGTGGCGCGCCGTAACCCTGCTTCGGCACAGGATTTGAATTTTGAACAGCAAGTACGGATTAAAAT
>JAKFUW010000228.1 GCA_021732545.1 Alphaproteobacteria bacterium
GGGTTTTTTCGGTTCGCGCGCAGGCTTGCGCTAAGCGCAGGCGCTGAATGCGCGTGAGTTCGGCTTTTAGCGCCGTTGCAATTTTCTGATCTTCGTCATTGTCGCGGCGAACAAGTGCAATGATGGCCGCTAACACAGGCTTGTTCACAATGTAATCAGGCGTTTCAAATTTGGCGATCAGCTTGGTGGTGATGGCTTGATTTTCATTGGCGCGCGCCAGCTCCACCAGATTAATTGCATCATCTTCTTTGAAATATTTATTATCTAAGCTACCCACGATTGATTCTGCTAACACCATGTCTTTACGTTCCAGCGCCAATTCAATAAACGGGCGATACATTTCAGGAGGCAAGGTGCCTGCGGTGTGTGCGGTTTTGAGTGTTTCAAACGCCTGATCGCGCTTATCGCCCACCAGCAACGCATTCACATACGCCGTCAATAAATCGGCTTGGGTGGTAATCAATTGCGGATTCATCTCCATCAACGAGATCGCTAAATCGGGGCGGCCGCCATAATTGATGATATTCGCCAGATCGGCAATTTCAGGAGCGCTTGGATGCTTTTGAACCCAAGCGACCGCTTCATCATAGCCTTTTTGCGGGTCTCCAATATCCACATAATTTGATACCAGTAACCGCACGAGCTTAAAGCTTAAAAAATCGGGGTGGGCAGCGCGCAGCTGTTGAAGTGTGTCTGCGGCACCGGCTTTATTTTCCTGCACCATCAAAATAGTGGCCAGATCCACGTAATAATCAGGGTTTTTGCCATTGGACACTTCAATCAAGCGCTTGAGCGTTTCCACCTGCTTGTCATACAAGCGAGTGTAATTATACATATTAGCCAGCAGCGTCAGATTCGCTTCGGTCGGCTGTTTTTGAGCAATCGTTTCCATTTCTTTTAAATAATCATCATCGCGCCCTGCCGCCTGATAGAGTTTCGCCATTTGCTTGCGCACTTCAATGTGATCGGGGTTTGATACCACATCTTGTTCCAAGATTGGCAAAATCAGCGCATTGCGGCCATCGCTCATGTAAAGGTCAGCCAGACCAACGAGCACTTTTTCGGAACGGTTGCCTTTATCGTACTCGGCCTGAAAATCCATATTCACCAGTGCCGCCGCTTCAACGGTATCGTCTTTCTCCTGCATCACGGCAATATCGTTTTCGCCCGGGATCAACAAAAAACTCGCCGCAATACCTGCAATTAACAAAACGGCGATGATGATGATATATTTACGCATAGCGCGGCGACTCCTCAACTGACGGTGCGATGAAACTTGCCTTGGACTCGTGATGAATCTCTGTCAGATCAGGAGTTGTGACGTACGGAACAAGACCATGACTTCGTTGGGTTTTGTATAGGTACTTCACTCCTTTGACATCATTCATATCCCAATAATCCAAAGAATACACTTTAATAGATGGATTCAATTCCCTGATTTGATTTAATTTTTTTAAGTAGTGCTGATATGCCTCAGATGTGTTCAGCATACTGGCACCTGTCGGCAGATCCGTATGGCTGAGCGTGCTTTCGGCCAAAATCATATCAATGCTATCTGCCACTTCAGGTAAAATATCAAATCCGCGATTAACCATCAGTTTTAACTCAGGATAATGATGGTGAATGGCACGAACCATGTAGATCGCGGCATCGCGCATCCCCTTATATTGAACGGAATCCTTGTTCTCTAAATAGAGCGGGCTATCGAGCGTATCGAGCATCAGGCCATTGAAACCTTTAGATTTTATCTCAGGAATCACGGTGAAAAGCAGGGTGTTGTACCATTCGGGCTGGCGGATATCGACCAGATAGCTATCCCAGTGATCGTGAGGCTGAATCAGTGTCTTAGCGCTGAGCGTGCCCAACAGAGGTGAGCTTTTATTGACTTCGCCCATGCTGATATAGGCAAGCTTAAGGGTTGAATCAGGCAGATTGGCGGTTTCAGGGTAGGAATCGGCATTAAACACCAACACGTCATAGCCATCCAACTCATCGGATGAGGCCTTATCGTTATAATAAACCAGCCAACGCTCTTGCATGCCTATAAACTCACCCGATAGTGAACAGCCAGTTAATACCGCAATAACAACGAAAGTGCTTGACCAATGCAGAATGCGTTTAGACAAGCAAAGAACCCTATGAATTGTTATCATTCGTGTGATTAACTCGGACTTTTCACGTGTTTTTTAAAATTTGCTACATGGTTAATAAATTTTAACGTATCACTTGTAAAGCGTTAATTGCAGTAAAGACTAAAGAACACTTCACATTACATTGATAAGTAACATAAAAATTTCACAGTGTGTTGCGATAATCACACCTGTGATGCGAATACAATTAGTGAGTTGTTAAGTCGTTTTAGTGGTGATTATTTACATTCAACTGGTGTTATTTAAAAAATCATACCTCTATATATCTTTGTCTTCGCCTGAATCGCACGTGCGATTCTAAGGCGATCCAGATATGGTGTTTTAATTGGATTCCCCTAGAATTTACAAAAAGTAAATTCGGGGAATGACGCAGATGGAGAATATTATGAATCATCTCAGCCCCCTACTCACTCGCCGTTCGGTCAAAGCCGCGTTGCTGCACGAACCCGCGCCTGATGCCGATCAACTGCGCCACATCCTCACCATCGCCACCCGCGTGCCTGACCACGGCAAGCTGGCGCCGTGGCGTATTAAGGTGTTGCAC
>JAKFUW010000283.1 GCA_021732545.1 Alphaproteobacteria bacterium
TACCGGCACCCGCCAGCGCCGCATGTCCATCATAGACGGTCACTTTGTTTTTCTTCATCAGCGCTTTGATGCCGCCTGTGAGTTGCGCCGAAACATCGCGCGAACGCTTCACCACTTTTTTCAAATCAAATTTGATATTGTCTGCGCTGAAGCCAAACTCATCTAGCGAGTGCATCAGATGAAAAATCTCAGAATTGCGCAGCAGCGCTTTGGTCGGGATACACCCCCAATTGAGGCAAATACCGCCCAGATGCTCGCGCTCTACCAGCGCCACATTCATGCCCAGTTGCGCGGCGCGAATGGCCGCCACATAGCCCCCAGGCCCTCCGCCGATGATGATGATGTCGTGTTTATTGGTCATTTTTATTCTCCTTTTCTTTCATTCGTACATACATATACGCATCCGCTGGAACATCATTCATGACAGCTATTCCACCAGGCATCAAGGATTCTCGAATAAATCCGATCTTCTCTAATAATCTGATGGACGCAACATTATCAACGTGCACTTGTGCTTGTAAACGTATCGCATGAAAACGATCAAACGCCACCTCACAAATCAATTTCATCGCTTGGCTAGCATAACCACGACGATGATAATTCGCCACAATCCAATAACCAAACTGCAAACATTGTGGATGATATTGAGATTGCATAATCAACACTCCAACACTGTTCATCTCCTCTTGAGATTCTATCATCCAGCACGTGTAATCTGTTTTTTTACTACGTGATAATGACAAGATAGTAACAGCCTGTTTCATATCAAACGGTGAATGAAAAGGTAACCAACGCGCTACGTCAGGGTGGTTTACTGTTTCAACCAATCGCGATAAATGTGTTTTTGCCAGAGGCACAAGATTAATAGTGGGTTGAGAATTATAAAAATCAAACTTCGTCATAGGTAGCTTAACTTTACCATACATCAGGATCAATCGTACGTTTATCGGTAGTATTTTCTGGCAACGCAACAACCGAATGACTTTTGTCGCTCATCACCACAGAGGCTTGCGCGCGAGGCAAAATCAATCCCATTTCTGCGTCCATCTGCTGTTGCTTTATCATTCCTGCATCGCTGTTGATCGAAACCATTTTATCCATCTTGCAGTTAAGGCATATGCGTGGCAAGCCCACTCGCCGCCACACACTATAAATCGGTCCTGGAATCAACAACACCGTCCATATAAAAATCTCCATGCCTCGTGTGCCGCGTTTGATTTTGCGGGGCTTACCTTCATACCCACACACCAAACAGATGGATTCTGCCATTAAGGTTTTGCCTTATCGCAACTTGAACACGGCTTTTTGGGTATTTTAAATTTATCATCATCAAACAGACCCGGGGGTTCTCTGCGTGCGCACACATCGCTGTAAGCCACCTGCCCATCTGTTCCAATCACATCGATGCGGATTTCTTTGTCTTTGGGCATTGCAATCCAAATGCGCGAAGCAGGGCCAGAGATCATAAAACATTTGCTGCCAACCTGCCCTTTATGGGTTTGCTCTGTCAGGCTTGGGTTTAACACCCTTGTTTGCAGAGTAAGACCTTTATTAGTCGTAATCACTCCCAGATCTTCATACGGAATTTCAGGCGATGAAATCATCACTTCGGATTCAATCAGCTGCTTGGCTGTCTCAAGTGATGGCTCGGCAGCAAAAACTGGCAGAGCAAATAGCCATACCACTACGGTCATTGCGAGCGAAGGTAATGAGCGCGGCAATCTATTGGTTGCACGGCTGGATCGCCACGTCGCGCAAGCGCTCCTCGCGATGACGGCATTGGTGGAGATGTTTTTCATACAAACATCAGCACCGGTTGCTCAATATAGCGCTTGAAAGCTTGCAAAAACTCAGCACCCAAAGCTCCATCGACTGAGCGATGATCCACAGAAAGTGTAACCTTCATCACATTCACTACCGCAAATTCGCCATTGCGACGCACCACTTTCTCTTCGCCCGCACCTACTGCTAAAATGCATGATTGCGGCGGGTTAATGATCGCTGCAAACTCCTGCACACCATACATCCCAAGGTTAGAAATCGAAAATCCGCCGCCTTGGAATTCTTCGGGCTTCAACTGATTTTTACGCGCGCGGTCAGCCAGCGATTTCATCTCATTTGAAATTTGCGGCAAGCTTTTCTGATCGGCATTGCGGATAATCGGAGTGATCAAGCCGCCATCGGTTGCCACCGCCACCGACACATCAATGTTATTATATTGAATGATCGCGTCATCATACCAGCTTGCATTGCATTCGGGCTTATCACGCATGCCGCACGCCACGGCCTTTATCACCATATCGTTGACCGAGATTTTATAGGCCGCATTACCGCCTTTGGGCGCTTTGGCCGCCGCATCGCCATTGAGTTGAGCGCGCACTTGCATCAGCGAATCAATCTCGCATTCCACACTCAGATAAAAATGCGGCACCTGTTGCTTGGATTCCGACAAACGCTTGGCAATGATTTTACGCATCGAATTATTGGGCACTTTGATCATCTCGACTGGATGACGGCGCACCGCGCCACCTCCTGCCCCGCCACGCAACAGCGCTTCTTGCACATCGGCTTTTAACACGCGGCCATGTGGCCCGGTTCCCATCACGCGCGAAATATCGAGTGCGTTATTTTCAGCGATGCGCTTGGCAAGTGGCGAGGCTTTGGTGCGCTCCGAAGAAGAGTTGCCAGTTG
>JAKFUW010000168.1 GCA_021732545.1 Alphaproteobacteria bacterium
ATTGTCTTCAAAACCATCGATGTTGAAATTTGCCATGCCGACCCACAAGAAGGCTTTTGTGTGTCGGGCTTTGAAGTGCCGGCTCATTGGTCGCAGGCTGCGTGCGAACTATTGGTGCGCCAAATGGTGCGCCGAAATGGGGTGGCAGCGGCACTTCGCGCGGTGCCTGAAGAAGGCGTGCCCGAATGGTTGTGGCGAAGCGTACCCGATGACGTGGCGCTCGCCACGCGCGCACCTGATGATCGTATGGGGTGTGAGATGTCATGTAAGCAAATTTTTCACAGGCTCGCTGGTGCGTGGACTTATTGGGGTTGGGTGCATGATTATTTTGACACACCCGCTGATGCTCGCACTTTTTACGAAGAATGGTGTGTGTTGCTGGCGGATCAATGGGTGGCGCCTGCGAGTCCACAATGGTTGAATGCTGGTTTGCATTGGGCATACGGAATCGATGGTCCCGCGCAAGGGCATTTTGTCGTCGATAGCGCCACGGGTTCGGTTGCAAAATCCACCAGTGCCTATGCGCGCCCGCAATTGCATCATTGTTTTATTCAAGGCGTGAGTGATTCATTGGTGGCCGATGGCGGCATCATGAATCTGTGGGAGCGCGAGGCGCGGATTTTCAAATATGGCTCGGCCACGGGTTCGAACATGTCGTCGATTCGCGGCGAGAAAGAATCGCTTTCCAGCGGTACGCATTCGGCAGGGCTCGTGCGTTTTTTGAGCGTGGGCGACCAAGCAGCGGGCGCAATTAAACCTGCGGGCGTGAATAAATTTGCCGATAAATTGGTGGTGATTGATATTGACCATCCTGATATTGAATCGGTGATTCGCTGGAAACTCGAAGAAGAACACAAAGCCGCAGCACTTATTTCCGGTGCGCGCCAGATTCGCCGCTATCTGGGTGAGATTGCCGATGCGTTGCAGCAATCCGATGTGCAGGATCGTTTTGATCCTGAACAGAATCGCTTGCTGCATCAGGCGATCATGCAGGCGCGCCGCGCGATGATTCCAGAAGCTTATATTGCGCGGGTGATGGACTATGCCAAGCAGGGCTTCAACGAAATTTCGTTACCACTTTATGATGGTGGTTCGCCGTTTGATTTAATGCTCAGTATTGGTGGGCATCAGGCGCGACTGGCGGTGCGAATGCCCGATAGTTTCATGCAAGCTGCGCGCGCCAACAAGGCCTGGAGCCTGAATGCGCGAGTGGATGGCAAACCGATGGCCAGTATCGCCAGCGGCAGGCTGATGGATGAAGTGGCGCAAGCGATGTGGGCGTGCGCCGACCCTGCGGTGCAATTTAGCGATAGCATCAATGCGTGGCATGGTTGCGCAAAAAGTGGCGCGATTGAGGCCTCAAGCCCGCGCGGTGAATTTTTATTTTTAAACGATACCGCGTGCGACATTGCGACGGTGAATCTGGAAAAGTTCGTGAATGAATCGGGCGAATTTATGTGCGCGCCGTTTGAGCATGTGGCGCGTTTGATGGTGGTGATGCTCGATATTTCGGTGGCGTTAGCGCATTATCCGTCGCGTGCCATTGCGCAAAACACCTATCGCTATCGCCCCGTGGGCCTGAGCTATTGTAATGTGTCAGCCATGCTGATGCGCATGGGTTATTCTTATCATAGTGCGGAAGGCCGCGCGACGGCTGCTGCCGTCACGGCTTTGATGACGGGTGCAGGCTATGTGGCCTCGGCAGAACTCGCCAAAGAACAAGGCGCATTTGAGGCTTATTCCGAAAATCGTGAATCGATGATGCGCGTGATGTGGTTGCATCACGAAGCGGCGTTTGGCCGCCATGAACATTTGGGCAATGCGCAGGTGAAACCCGTCGCGCTCGATCATGCTTTTGTGCCCGATCAAGCTTTAAGCGATGCGGTGCAGCGCGTGTGGGATCTGGCGATGATTCGCGGCGATGAATATGGCTATTGCAACGCGCAAATCAGTGTGGTGGCGGCAAGCCCTGTGGCCTGCACCTTGCTTGATGCGGTAGCACCTGCTATGGCGCCGCTTGCCAGTGTGGTGCAGTTGCGCGCGAACGAGCAGCGCCAATGCATTCCGGCCTTGCGCGCAGGTCTTGCGGTGCTGGGTTATCAGCCTCAGGCTGTTGATGATATGATGGCGCATCTTTCGGGTCACAACACGCTGGCGGGTGCGGGCGCGATTGACCGCGCTTCGCTGATGCAAAAGGGATTTACGGCCGCGCAATTTGAGCGCGTGGAAGAGATGTTGCCACGCGTGATGCATCTGCGCGAAGCGTTTGACCCTTATGTGATCGGCGAATTATTTTGCCGCGACATATTAAAATTAAACGACATGCAAATGCACGATGCCAATTTTGATCTCTTAAGCTTTTTGGGCTTTAGTGTCGCCGACATTGAAGAAGCAAACCAATTTGCGTGCGGTACGGCAAGCCTCAACTGCGCGCCGCATATCCGCGAAGAAGATGAAGCGGTGTTTGATAGTTTGAACGTGGCGCTTGGCTCCAACGCGCCATGGGTGGAATCGCAAATTGAGATGATGGCAGCGCTGCAGCCCTTTGTGTCGGGCGGCATTGCGCACGATATTTGCATCTCGCATGAGGCGCATATTGAGCAGTGCCGCTCATGGTGCGAGCAGGCGTGGCGCAAGGGGTTAAAGTCGGTTTCGCTCACCCGTGCTGCCGGTGCCATTTGTGCGAA
>JAKFUW010000125.1 GCA_021732545.1 Alphaproteobacteria bacterium
GCCCTCCCCCATAAATGGATGAGGGAATATGCAGATGCCCAAACATGCTGCGCATGACGGTGAAAACCGAGAGGTTAATCCACAGAGCTTGCGCGCGCCAGACCCTCGCGCAAGGTTGGCAAATCGGATAAACCAGCAGCTTGCATGGTCATCTGACCGCCTGCGCTGAAAAACGCCAGATACGGGATGCCGCCGCCAAATTCACCGCCTTTGGCTGCCAGCATGCGCTGCATGGCGAACATGCCATTGCCCGCTGCAATGTAGGGCTTAAACGCCAGAGGCTTTGGCTTATTAGCGAGCAGCGCATTCAAATCATCGGGGTTTTCGTCAATCGATACCGCTACCAGATGCACTTTTTTGCCCTGCTCTTGCATGAACGCATCAATGATCGGGTGTTGTTGCTGGCAATAGCCGCACCATGAAGCATAGACAAACAGCAAGGTGGGTGTCGGTTGTTTGCCAAGTTCTATTTCGTTTGCCGCATCATTATAAGGATACAAACCATTTTTGCTGGCCTGTGCATCCATCACGCCCACATGGGGCTTGCGCGCAGGCGTAGCGAAATAGTCAAAGCCGTGCCACACTGCCATCATCAGCGTGGCGACGATGAGAAAGCGTTTGGTGTCGAAAGGCTTTGGTTCGCTCATGGAATGAGATTAGCAGCTTTTCATAATGCTTGCAAATAGATGAATGGGTGAATAGATGATCGGATGATACGTCATCCCGAATGGCGTAGCCAGAGGGATCTGTAATAGATTCCTCCGATGCGGTGCATCGTTCGGAATGACGTCAACCGATGAGGAGCCATCATGAAAAAGATCAACAAAGTCGTACTCGCTTATTCGGGCGGGTTGGATACATCCATTATCCTGCGCTGGCTGCAAGATACCTACGCTTGCGAGGTGGTGACCTTTACCGCCGATATCGGCCAGGGCGAAGAGCTGGAACCCGCACGCGCCAAGGCTGAGATGATGGGCGTCAAAGAGATTTTCATCGATGACCTCAAAGAAGAATTTGTCCGCGATTATGTGTTCCCGATGTTTCGCGCGAATGCGCTGTATGAGGGCGTGTATCTGCTGGGAACATCCATTGCGCGGCCACTGATTGCCAAGCGCCAGATTGAAATTGCACGCAAAGTAGGAGCTGACGCCGTGTGTCATGGTGCCACCGGCAAGGGCAACGACCAAGTGCGATTTGAGCTGAGCTATTACGCGCTGCAACCCGATATTCATGTGATTGCGCCGTGGCGCGAATGGGAGCTGAATTCGCGCACCCAAATGATTGAATATGCCAGGGAACATCAGATTCCGATCCCTAAAGGCAAGGACGGCGAGGCACCTTATAGTATGGATGCGAATTTGCTGCATGTATCCTATGAGGGAAAAATGCTGGAAGACCCGTGGAACGCGCCCGAGCATGATGATTCGATGTTTCGCCTCACCGTATCGCCAGAGCAAGCTCCCGATAAGGCTGAGATCATCGAGATTGGCTTTTTGCGTGGCGACGCGGTGTCGGTTAATGGCGTGGCGCTCTCGCCCGCATCGGTGCTCACCAAACTCAATGAATTGGGCGGTAAACATGGCGTGGGCAGGCTCGATCTGGTGGAAAACCGCTATGTCGGCATGAAATCGCGCGGCATTTACGAAACGCCGGGCGGCACCGTGCTGCTGGCCGCACATCGCGCCATCGAATCCATCACGCTTGATCGTGGTGCCGCGCACCTCAAAGACGAGCTGATGCCGCGCTATGCCGAGATGATTTATAATGGCTATTGGTTTTCGCCCGAACGCGAAATGCTGCAAGTGCTGATTGATAAAAGCCAGGAGCATGTGGAAGGCACCGTGCGCCTGAAACTTTACAAAGGCAATGTGTCGGTGTTGGGGCGCATCTCGCCCAAGAGCCTCTATTCGATGCAGCATGTGACCTTTGAGGCAGATAGTGTTTACAACCAAAAAGACGCCGAAGGGTTTATTAAGCTCAATGCCCTGCGGTTGAGGTTGGGGAAGCGGTAGGGTTTTGTGTGAGGTTTTACACTTATTCGTCATTCCCCGAATTTTGCTTTGAGCAAAATTATAGGGGAATCCAGTGCCCGCCTTTCTTATGAACTGGATCGCCCTAGAATCGTATAGCACGATTCAGGCGATGACGAGGCTTTTGCAGAGGTTCCTATAGCTGTCATCAAACTGTCATGGCCGTGTGATAATATGTCATTACATTATAGATGAGGATAGATCATGGCTGACCCTGAAACAAAACCTAAAGTATCGTGGTGGACGGAGCGGTTTGTCCGTAATAGCGTAGGATTTATGCTTTGGGGAGCAGACAAAAATAAAAATGGTCACCTTGAAAGTTCAGAGATGGCAACTGTTATGAGAAATTTTATCAAGAGCCCTTTATTACCTTGTGGCTTTCTAGGTGAAGTATCTGATCGTGTTAACAAAACCCTTGTAACTCCGCCAGGAGCAGGTTTAGAGGCAGCCAAGGAGGCTTTGAAAAAAGATAAAGGTATTTATGACGTGTTTGTAGATCAAATTCATCGTGGATTTCCTAACAAAGATGATCCAAAAAATCCCAAAGTAGACGGAATAAAGAGGGAGCATATGGGGCCAGTTTTTATTGCACTTGGTGAACGTATAACGAGTTGTTTCCCAGATCCAGATGCTACTTTTTCGCCCCCT
>JAKFUW010000182.1 GCA_021732545.1 Alphaproteobacteria bacterium
ACCCAACAGTTCCTGAGCTATTCTAATTATGGCTTTTAGCATTGTATCGAGCATCCACGCCATAATCACCAATGCCGCCATGGAAAAGAAAACTTTCTGTGCTTTGCTGGCACGATCACCTCTAAAATCGATCGAGTATAAATCTTTAAAATTCATTTGACTCGCCACCGCACTGGGAATCGAATAATTAGCTCCAATCGATTTACCCACAAATGTAGAGTCCAATCCCGCGCGATTTGCGAATGCCACCGCATCGTTAGTTGATGCTATATTGCCCGAACCACTCTTGGAGTTTAGAGCACCTTTAATTTCATCTTGCGATAATGTTTTAGCCAGCCCCAGATTATCGTCAAACATCATTTTATCGAGGATATTGAGCGAAAGCGCCAGATAGGCCAGCACAATAACCGGCTGCAACATCACCGAAACCAATGCCTTCCACCATTTTTCAAAATATTGCTGCGTGGGACCCATCATGATGAGTGGAATAAATAATGGTGACATCACAATCAAAAACCCAACAATCACCAATGCCATCAAATAGACATAAGTGGCGTGCACAATTAACTTGAGTACAAACACCAGTGCCGCCACACCACCCGCAAACAAAGTGGCGCCAAATTGACCCGACCAAATGGCTGACCCCATAATGCCAAAAATGCTGCTACCCACAACCACCTGCGGGGCAAAACCAAATAACTCTCCCAAAAGACAATCCATGTAATTCCAGGGTTTCTCGCCTTGATAAGCCCCCACATTGCATTGATAGGACGACGAAACACTTGCTAAAGAAGTGGTTACCATATCGGAGGCATCTTTGATCACACCAAATGCTGCTGGAATATAGCCGCCGAAATTATCCAAAAATAGCATCACGAAGCAAATTTTAAAAAGCAATATTATCCCCTGTTTTTTGAGGTCTCCTTCATTCATCAGCATTTTCACGCCAAATAAGGTGATCACAAGTGTCATGAACGCAAAAGCGGGGGCTTTGAGATATTCATCAAATTGATCGGTCATTTTGGTCGTTGCATCTTGCACAATATCTCGGATGCACGGCACAATCACGGCCAATAATTTGCCAGGATGCTTGCCCTCACAGGTTCCTGAGCTCGTATCACTGCCAATTTGCGGCATTTTGATATCACCGCCTTGATTCTGCTCGACATTACTAAATGAATCGCTTGCCGCAAAGCTAATGCACGCCCAAATCAGGCACACGACACACATGGCTAAATAATGTTTGAGAGAGATGGCGGGAGCTTTCATGTTCGCTATCTCCTGCCCAATAATGAATTTTGTAGCTGTTGGGTATAGCTATCGATTTTACTTGTTACGCCACCCGTCAATTTATCGGTAAATTGTTTCAACTGCTCACCACCTGGTAAGTGTTGACCAACCGAATGGAACAGATTTGGCACCTCACCCAACCCACCCGATAAATCTGTGGCAAGCGTTGGGATATAATTGAGCATACTGATAAACACAAAAGCAGCGAGTGCTAGTGCCACCGCCGATAAGGCAAGCGCTTTTTGCTGCTCTTCTTCCGATCCCTTGCCCGATATAGATCCTTGTTTTTTTAAATCTACAGACGGAAAATACATTGACCTCAAAGGAGCTTGTAAACCTGTACGCTCTGTACGACTTCCGCTAGATCTCACCGTACCCGCCAAAAAGCCAGCATCAATTTTTTTAACAGGATTATCGGCAGAATTCCCGATATCAATAAGACTCGATTGGCCTGTTTGTGTACTAATGCATGCACCAGAATCCAAGCACTCCTTGGTTGGAAACTTATTTTTCTGATCGCACTGCGGGCCACATACTGTTTTGACAAATGATCCATCGCCAGAAATTAAAATATCTTCCAACGCAATGAGCATCAGGCTTAAGAAGCCAAATAAAATAACGGGCTGCAACACAAAGGATGTCGCAATCCGTTGCCACTTATCAAAGTAAGTTCGCGTGGCTTTAAACATAATCATCGGAATAAACATCGGCGCGAATACCAGGATAAACGATAACCCCATAATGGCAGCAAGGTAGGTCTGAATGCTTTTAATCGTTGCCATCAACACCTGATAGGTGGTGTACATGCCAATAAGCCCTACAAAAGCGGCCATTCCGGTACTGGCCATTAAAGAGAAGTTCATAAACATAAGGCCACGTTTAATACCTTCCTGACCCCCTGCCGGCGCTGCTCCTCCGCTTTTTGCAGTTCCAATTAAGACATCCAGCGTGCAATCAATTCGGTCCCACATCGTGTCATTATCAAAGCAGCGGCCACTGCCCCCACTTCCCTTACCAAACTGGAATACAATATCGGTCAGGCCATCCATCGAATCATTGCCCATATCGTAAATTTGGGTCACGGTGGAGGGCTTTACAAAAAACAAAATGCAACCCAGCTTAAACAGCAACACAAAACTATCGCGGCTACTTTTTTCAATAATCCCCGTGACCAGTAACACGCCAAACAAGGTGACACATAATGTCATGGCCACGGTGATGGTGCTTGCAACAACCGGATAAAACCCATTTAAAAATTTTAAAAATGCCTCACGCATCACTGTTTTTACGCATAACACCACATATTCAGTGACCCATGCACCATCTTTGTCGCTGCCCGCAACCTCTTGTTGA
>JAKFUW010000130.1 GCA_021732545.1 Alphaproteobacteria bacterium
TTCTCCCGTCGATGAATTGCAGCTTTATAAAGCAGCGGCAGAGGTGTTAGCTCAGCTTAGAACCTTGCCAGTCTCGTCCATCGCTCTGCCTGCCTATGATGATTCTCCATTATTTGCCGAGCTTGCGCTGTTTTGCGATTGGTTTTTGCCACAAGCCGTGGGCGCGACCAAAGCTGCGACACTCAAGCCTGAATTTATGAACATCTGGCG
The DNA here is from genome assembly GCA_021732545.1 of Alphaproteobacteria bacterium. Lineage (GTDB taxonomy): Bacteria > Pseudomonadota > Alphaproteobacteria > Rickettsiales > UBA3002 > JAKFUW01. Next base: position 211 of record JAKFUW010000130.1, read on the forward strand.
CGATGTTTTGAACGATGCGGAGCTACAGCACAATGTTGCGGTATTGCGCGATTATCATGCGGATAATCTATTGTGGCTGCCACAGCGCGAGGGCGCAGCACGGGTAGGTTTGCTTGATTATCAAGATGCCCTGCTTGGGGATGGCGCGTATGATATGGTCTCATATCTTGAAGATGCCAGGCGCGATGTGGCACCCGCAACGGTGGCTAAGGTATTACGGCATTATCTGAATCTATCGGGTGAAACCGAAGATAGTTTCATGCGTCGCTATGCGGTGCTGGGCGCACAACGTAACTGCAAAATTATTGGAATCTTTGTGCGGCTATGCGTGCGTGATGGCAAGCCACATTACCTCGATTACTTGCCCCGTGTATGGCGGTTACTGGAACAAGAACTCAAACATCCAGTGCTTGCCCCAGTGCGCACATGGATGGATAAATATGTGTCATCACAGTTTCGAGGCTCCTTCACACCCGATTCAACCATTGGGGCATTATCATGACCGTCCGTACCGCGATGATACTCGCGGCAGGGCTTGGCACGCGGATGCGACCTCTGACCGATCATAAACCTAAGCCTATGATTGAGGTGGCGGGGCGGACGTTGATCGATCGCGCACTCGATCAGTTGGAGCGTTACGGCATCCATCAGGTGGTGGTCAACACGGCCTATAAGGCCGAGATGTTAGAAGCGCATTTGGCGCTCAGAAACAAGCCACACATTGTGATCTCGCGTGAATCTGAGCCACTCGAAACCGGTGGCGGTATTGCCAATGCGCTACCACTTCTGGGTGATGATCCATTTTTTAGTTTAAACAGCGATACAATTTGTCTGAATGCTGAGTTACCCGCACTAGCTCGCATGGAGCGTGCGTGGAACCCAGATACCATGGACGTGTTGATGTTGTTACACCCCGTGGAGCGCGCGATTGGTTATGATGGCAAGGGCGATTTTTGGCTCGACGATAACGGTCAACTTCGTCGCCGCGCGCCCGAGGCCACAGCACCTTATGTGTTTACAGGAGTGCAAATTTTGCATCCACGAATATTTGTACATTGCCCGCCAGCACCGTTTTCGATGAACGTGCTCTATGATCGCCTGCGCGATGCAAGTGGAGCCTATCCACGGATTGGAACCGTCATCCATGATGGCGACTGGTTGCATGTCGGCGACCCACAAGGCCTTGCGCAAGCCGAAGATTTTTTACGGCATTAGGAATTAGGGAGCAACAGCGGCAGCAGGAGCGACGGGCGGTGGCGCTTCTGTGGGGCACACATCATCGAGCGTGGTATCGTGAGCACGTTGAATCGCACCATCAGGAGAGGTGGGGATCAATGCGCCTTCATCAACAATCACATCGCCAAAGCTGGAGCCACGAATGGGTCTATCCTTTTCAAACTGCACAAAGCCCAGAGCGGAAATCACGCGGATGGTGGTGCCTCCAGAATCGACAATGGTACCGCCATCAATCAACTGCATGACACCGTTTGGAGAAAGTTTGATTCGCCCAGGCGGAACCAATTGCAGGGTGTAATTATCGTTGAGTTCAAAGGCTGCGCCATTGATGAAAGCTTGCTCATTCATGGGTGATGCGCCAATGCCCAGATACACAATGCTGCCTCCGCCTAATATCGCGCTGGTGCCAGTATAGATAATTTTTTTATCTAGCCCCACGGCCACAAATTCTCCCGCTTGGCCGCGCACCGTGAATTTGGAGAGACTGTTACCGCCCTGAACGGAGCCAACCGCAATGTTGCTTTTGGGGCCAACATAGATTTGCATGAATCGCATATTGATGTCTTGGCGGTACTTTAAACAATTCTCAGGATCTGGACCACCGGGAAATAGACTTTCAATCAAGCACCGTGAGCCGCCTTCATGACGAAACACAATATCGCCAAAATTAGGTGGCGGGGGATCAACCAGATTCTCTAAACCAATCGGACATCCTCCAACAACAGGCGTAAAGTTCAGGCTGGTGCCATTGCGTTTCATGATGATAAATTCTTCATCTTCTTCAATCGCGATGGTCGCGTATTTGGTGTTATTCGATACAGCGATATATTGATTTTTAACAGTAATGGGAATTTCTTCAACTTCAACGATTGGAATGCCAGTGACGGGATCAGATCCAACCTCACGTTCAATACAATAACGATCAGGAATATTAGATTTAGTACGATAAACAAGATTGGTGCCTGAAACCGCATAGGCATATAAAATGGGTTCATTATGGTTTACAATTAAGCCTGCATTGGCATCTTTGGCCAGGGTCAGTAAATCGGAATACATTTCTGCCGATGCGCCACATGCATAGGTTTGTGTACCCGCTTTGAAGGCATCTCGTTTACCGTTCATGGTGCAGCCATCGGGCGTGACATAAGGAGGGATACATTGCTTGGGTTTATCACCACCGCCACCATCATCAC
>JAKFUW010000150.1 GCA_021732545.1 Alphaproteobacteria bacterium
GCCCAGCACTCCATCTCTCCGAAACGCTGGCCACCAAATTGCGATTTACCACCCAGCGGCTGTTGCGTAACCAAGCTGTATGGCCCGATCGAGCGCGCATGGATTTTATCATCGACCAAATGGTGAAGTTTGAGCATATAGATGTAACCCACCGTAACCTTGCGATCAAAAATCTCACCGGTGCGGCCATCTTTCAACACCACCTGACCCGACGTATCATGTCCGGCACGCTCCAGCCAATGGTTGATGTCCGCTTCATGTGCACCATCAAATACCGGCGTTGCAAACGGCACACCTTTGGTGGTGTTTTGAGCGAGTTCTACCACGTCTTTATCGGTCATCGATTTGATTTCCGCGACATTCTCTTTCTCGTCATAGACACCGAGCAAGGTCTTGCGCAGTTCTTCGATTTTGTTGCTCGTCCGGTACGCTTCCAGTGCATCGCCAATCTGGCGACCAATACCCGCAGCCGCCCACCCAAGGTGCGTCTCCAGAATTTGTCCCACATTCATACGCGACGGTACACCCAGCGGATTGAGCACAATATCAACCGGCGTGCCATCATCCAAATGCGGCATGTCTTCCACCGGTGTAATGCGCGAGATCACCCCTTTGTTACCATGACGTCCCGCCATTTTGTCACCAGGCTGAAGTTTACGCTTCACAGCCACAAACACCTTCACCATCTTGAGCACCCCGGGAGGCAGATCATCGCCCGATTGCACCTTGCCCACTTTATCTTCAAAGCGGCGATTGAGTGAATCAACCGAATCGTCGAGCTGCTTTTTGAGCATTTCAATGTGCTGCATGGCTTTTTCGTTTTTCAACGCAAACTGCCACCACACACCTTTGGGGTTTTCGTTCAACACTTCTTCGGTAATTTTAGTACCCTTGAAGCCTTTGGGGCCTTTGGTGGCCTCTTTACCGCTGAGCGCTTGGCGCAACTCACCATAGACGTAACGCTCAATGATCGAGCGCTCATCGTCACGGTCTTTGGCAAGACGATCAATCTCGAGTTTTTCAATCGCCAATGCGCGTTCGTCTTTTTCGATGCCGCGACGCGAGAAGATTTTCACGCCCACAATCGTGCCTGCATTTCCGGGAGGCAAACGCAAGCTGGAATCACGAACATCCGATGCTTTTTCACCAAAGATCGCGCGCAGCAATTTTTCTTCCGGTGTCATCGGTGATTCGGATTTGGGCGTTACTTTGCCCACCAGAATATCGCCCGGTTTCACTTCGGCACCAATATGCACCACGCCGATTTCATCGAGGCTACGCAAGCCTTCTTCGCCGATGTTCGGGATGTCGCGGGTGATTTCTTCAGGCCCGAGCTTGGTGTCACGCGCCATCACTTCAAACTCTTCGATGTGAATCGAGGTGAAGCGATCATCGGATACTAATTTCTCAGAAATCAAAATCGAATCTTCGTAATTGTAACCATTCCATGGCATGAATGCCACGAGCACGTTTTGACCCAATGCCAACTCGCCCATATCGGTGGACGGTCCATCGGCGATCACGTCGCCCGCATTGACCTTATCACCCACTTTTACCAAGGGGCGCTGGTTGATACAGGTGTTCTGGTTCGAGCGTTGGAACTTCATCAGGTTGTAAATATCCACGCCAGGCGTACCATCTTGCGAAGGCTCGTCGCAACGGATTACCATACGACCCGCATCCACCTGATCGACCACGCCCGTACGGCGCGCCGAAATAGCAGAACCCGAATCTTTCGCCACAATACCTTCCATACCAGTGCCCACCAACGGTGCATCGGTTTTGATACAGGGCACCGCTTGACGTTGCATGTTTGAGCCCATCAGCGCGCGGTTTGCATCATCATTTTCAAGGAACGGAATCAAGGCTGCCGCCACCGACACCAACTGCTTGGGCGATACGTCGATAAAGTCGATATTTTCAGGCATCGCCATCACAAAGTCGCCATTCACACGGCAGCTGACCAGATCTTCTTTGAGTTGGTTTTTATCGTCAATCGCCGCATTGGCCTGCGCAATCGTGTATTTGCCTTCTTCGATGGCCGACAAATAAATGACTTCGTCGGTCACTTTGCCCTTCACCACTTTGCGATAGGGCGTTTCGATAAAGCCATATTTGTTGATGCGTGCGTAAGTGGCCATCGAGTTAATCAGACCGATGTTCGGGCCTTCCGGCGTTTCAATCGGGCAGATACGGCCATAGTGCGTAGGATGCACGTCGCGCACTTCAAAGCCCGCACGTTCACGCGTTAAACCACCAGGCCCCAAAGCAGACAGACGACGCTTATGCGTGATCTCAGACAGCGGGTTGGTTTGATCCATAAATTGTGACAATTGGCTGGATCCAAAAAACTCGCGAACTGCAGCAGCCAACGGCTTTGCATTGACCAGATCATGCGGCATCACAGTGTCGATATCCACCGAGCTCATGCGTTCGATAATGCCGCGCTCCATGCGGAGCAATCCAATGCGGAATTGGTTTTCCATCAACTCGCCCACCGAGCGAACACGGCGGTTTCCTAAGTGATCAATGTCATCGATATAGCCACGGCCATCTTTGAGTTCGACCAGTGTTTTGAGGGTGCCGACAATGTCTTCTTTGGTCAGCGTGCCGTGCATTTCT
>JAKFUW010000164.1 GCA_021732545.1 Alphaproteobacteria bacterium
TTGCGCCTGCTTTAATATCGTCATGATCTGAGAGTCCGTAAATCGTTGATGCTTCATCGTAAAATCTCCTCTTCGTTAAGATAAAAAATTCTACTCAAAACTACCCCTAATTTATGGGGGGATTACCGAATGCGTAAATGGAACGTAAGGGGAGAAATGGTATAGAAACCTCTGCAAACGCCTCGTCATCGCCTGAATCGCACTATGCGATTCTAAGGCGATCCAGTTCAGAAGATAGGTCGACACTGGATTCCCCTATAATTTTGCTAAAGCAAAATTCGGGGAATGACAGTTGAGTGTGGAACGGCTAAGGCGCAATTTCCACCATCACTTCATTGCGGCGAAAGGGCGGCAGCGTCCATGGCGGGTTAAAGAATGCGTACGTTGGCGCGCTCAATGTTTTGAGTTTTTCGGCTTTAATATATGCATTCAGTTCGTCGGTGCGTTGCTCCAAACTCTCAGCCGTAGATCTGCCTGAAAAACGAATGGCGGCGAAGCGTTTGCCTTCAACCTCTAGCAGTTTCACCTGTTTGTTGTTGGGCTTGGGTAAGGTTTTAAGCGTGTAGCTCGCTGGCATCACAAATTGCACCTTCCATGCGTTACCATCGGGCTGTTGAATCACGGGTGCGGTCATCGCGATTTTTTCGCTTGGTTGCTGAATCACGGGCGCCGTCATCGCCACTTTTTGAGACGCACTATTATTGCCAAAAATATAATCGGCAATCAAGCGGAAGCCTTTGTTGATAGCCTCTTTTCGCTCCCCTTCAACGCTCACCTGCGCCACAATCATCGGCGCATAATCGCGCAGTTCAATCGCACCATCCGCTTTCACCACTTCATATTTAGCTTGTTCAACATCGCTCATAATCGGCCCCACTGCTGCTGCACCGATGATGATACCACCAACGGCTGCGATGATATATCTGCGTTTCATAATAATGCTCCTTAAAAAAATGTTTTTACTTTGTATTCGCTTTTTTCAATGACTGTCACCCCGCACTTGTTGCGGGGTCTGGCACTATATGCGCTAACGTAACCAGACCCCGTCATACGACGGGGTGACAGGTTTGTGAAACAACAAAGTTAAGCGCCTATAGAGTGGAAAGCGAGGATAACAAGAAACTGGATCGTAACGAAGGCTCCTTTAGGCCGCGCTCGGCAGCGTTTTAAAATGTTTAATTAGCATGGCTTGTAGCTGATGCGGGTTAAAAGGTTTAGAAATATAATCATCCATCCCCACATAGATACATTTTTCGCGGTCGCCTTTTAAGGCGTGCGCGGTCATGGCGATAATCGGTGTGCGCTCCCAATCATTTTGCTGCTCTAATGTTCGGATAAATGAAAAGCAAAACAAGTGTGAACACGGTTGAGCTTATATATAGTTCCTGAGTACGATATTCGCCGCCATGAAGATATAGCAAGCGATATAACTTACGCTGCGACCTATGTGCGACCTGGCCGTCATTTGGCGATGCCTTTGATGGGATTAACCTATTGATTTGTTTGGTTGCGGGGGTAGGATTTGAACCTACGACCTTCAGGTTATGAGCCACTCGGCTTACTCTTTTACTAATTTGCATGAATTTAGTTTTATTTATATCTTATAACGTGTTATTAAGGATAAAGTTTCGATCAATATACACCAATTTGCATCATTTTAGATGATTAATGTAGCACCAGCGTAGCACCAGCTTATGACAACACACCGGATAAATTTTACCAAAGAGGTGCTTTCTAAAGGCTTGGAGCTGCCTGCGAAGGGTAAGCGTCACTATTATTATGATCTTAAAGAAAGTGGCCTTGCTCTTGATTTAACTTCCAATGGTTCCAAAAGCTTTTATCTTTATAAGCGCATCAATGGAAAACCTGAGCGCGTCTTTCTTGGTAAATTTCCCGATATATCCATTGATAATGCACGCAAAGCTGCGGCTAAAGCCAAAGGGGAAATAGCTCAAGGTATAAACCCTCAAGAACAACGCCGTACTCTCAGAAATGAAATTACTTTTGGTGAAATGTTTAGTGAGTATATGGAGCGCTACAGTATAAAAGAGAAAAAATCTTGGCAATACGATCAAAGAGAAGTCCCTAAATTTCTTTCGCATTGGTTTGGCCGTAAAGCCTCACAAATCACCACACAAGAAATACGCATGCTTCATGAAAAAGTTGGCCATGAAAATGGGAGAACACAAGCCAATCGAATATTTGAACGTATCAAGGCAATTTATAACAAGGCAATAGAATGGGGCTGGAAAGGTGAGAACCCTGCGAATGGTATAAAGAAATACAAAGAAAAATCGCGCGATCGTTTCATGCAGGCAGACGAAATGCCGCGCTTTTTCAAAGCAATTGCTGAAGAGCCGAATGAAACAGCACGAGATTATATTCTTGTTTCTCTATTAACGGGTGCGAGAAAGAGCAATGTATTGGCGATGCGGTGGGAAGAAATAAATTTTACCACCGAGCAATGGCGTATTCCTGAATCAAAAAATGGCGATCCTCTTTATATACCATTGGTAGGCACTGTTGTTAAATTAGCGTTTTGATGATTGCAGCGGCGATGAAGGCGAGGAATACGATGTCAGATTTTTCGTAACGCATTGAAAGCCTCTTGTTT
>JAKFUW010000232.1 GCA_021732545.1 Alphaproteobacteria bacterium
CGGCATAAGCAACAGGATGATCACCATTATTTAAGCCAACAGGTTCTCGCAATATCGCCTCGGCAAGCCCCTGTTTGCTCGCAAGCGCTAACATATCCAGTAAAACTTGCTCTTCCTTATCAGAGAAACTCTTTTGAATTGCTGCAGTGAAAATCGTTTTATGATTCACTCTGGGTATCACCAGCCCACCCAAATAAGGCTCTTGCTTGAGCATTTCTGCTACTAAATCTAAAAAACCGCTTTGTAGAGCCAAACAGATCGGAGAATAAGACGCGTTGGATTCATAGACATTTGGTACACAATCGAGCGGTGCGCCTTTTTTAACCGCATCAATGGCGCGTTTTTCCGCGCCTTCCTTAATAGCGCTGAAAAGTTCCTGAGCTAAGACACTTTTTTCCGCAGGCACAAACTAATAGTCTGCAAACATCCCGTAATTGGAAGGCTCAACAATCGGTAATGCTCTAATATTTGGCTGGATAAATGGCTTCATCCATTTAACTTAAGAAAAGAAAGTTAAATTCGCGTTAAAATAGCAAAATTTAACGATAAATCATCGTACTCGCACCATGCTCGGTGAAAATTTCCACCAGCAACACATGGGGAATGCGGCCATCGAGAATGTGCGCGGCTTGCACATCATGTTCCAGCGCGTGCAGGCAGGTTTCGACTTTCGGGATCATCCCGCCTGAAACCGTACCATCCGCGATGAGTTTTTTTGCTTCGGCCATCGTTAACTCGCTGATCAACTCGCCTTCTTTATCTAAAATGCCTGCCACATCGGTCAGCATCAACAGCTTGGTGGCATTGAGTGCGGCGGCAATCGCGCCCGCCGCCGTGTCGGCATTTATGTTATAGGTCTCGCCATTTTCGCCCATGCCAATCGGTGCGATCACGGGAATTACATCCGAATCGAGGAATTCATCAAAGATACGCGGATTGACTTCGGTGGGTTCGCCCACAAATCCTAAATCGAGAATGCGCTCGATATTCGAATCGGGGTCTTTAACCGTGCGGCGTAATTTGCGCGCTTTAATCAGGCCGCCATCTTTGCCGGAAATACCCATCGCAATGCCGCCTGCACGCTGAATTTCGGTGACGATTTGTTTGTTGATGGAGCCGCACAATACCATCTCGACGATCTCGACCATATCGGCGGTGGTCACGCGAAGCCCATCGATGAATTCGCTTTTGATTTTGAGACGTTCCAGCATCTGGCCAATTTGCGGGCCGCCGCCATGCACCACCACGGGGTTGATGCCGATATGTTTGAGCAGCACAATATCTTTGGCGAAGGTCTCAGTCAGGCTGATGTCGCCCATCGCGTGGCCGCCAAATTTGATCACAAAGGTTTCGCCCGCAAATTGGCGGATATAGGGCAATGCTTCTGATACGGTTTTAGCCGTGCGTAGCAAATTTTCACGAGGTTTTTGGCGTTTCGCATCCATGTTTTTGTCCTTTATATCGCGGGGTATGCCAGATCATAGAGCGCTTGTTGCACTTTGTCGATACCTAGCGCGCCATGGCTGCTTGTCGTAAGAACATCAGGCACCATGGCCGCGCGCGTGGCCTGCACCTGTTCAATATTCGCCATTATTATCTCTAAATCGGCGGCTTTGGCTTTATCTTTTTTGGTGAGAATCAGCTGATAGGATACTGCATGAATATCCAACATTTCCATCATCTCAAGATCGGTTGGTTTCAGGCCATGACGACCATCGATCAACACGCACACGCGCTTGAGATTCGCGCGCTCTTTGAGATAATAGCGCATCAAACGCTGCCAGGTGGCTTGGGTGGAGCGCGAGACTTTGGCGTAACCATAGCCTGGCAGATCGACCAGAATCAACTGCCCACCCAGATTAAAAAAATTGAGCTGTTGCGTGCGCCCGGGCGTGTGCGAGGTGCGAGCGAGCGATTTACGAAAAGTCAGTGCATTAATCAGGCTTGATTTACCCACATTCGAGCGCCCAACAAAGGCAATTTCGGGCAAATTGAATTCGGGCAAGGCATCTTTGTTGCTCACCCCTGCGATAAATTCGCATGATTGTCGAAATAATTTTTCAGATGGTTGCATGACACTCTCCGATCATCGCAAGGAGGCTGACACCTCGTGTCTGCCGACGTGGCGATCTACGCTTTTGATGGTAGTCGATTGCCACGCATCCTACGGATGCTCGCAATGACGGCGCACGCGGTTGCATCAGGCGGTAGCTGCTTGTTTGGCAGCGTGGCGGCGCGTGATAACCCATTGCTGCAAAATAGAAAGCGTGTTGTTCCATGCCCAATAAATCACCAGACCTGCGGGGAAAGTTGCAAACATAAACAAGAAAATATAAGGCAACCACGTCATCATCATTGCTTGCGTAGGATCGGTTGGTTTGGGGTTCAGACGTTGCTGAATCGCCATCGTCGCGCACATAATCAGCGGCCATGCACCGATCATCAGCATGTGCGGCGGCTGCCAATCAATCGCACCAAACAGGTTGAATATCGTGGTCGGATCCATCGCAGATAAATCTTTGATCCAGCCATAAAACGGCGCTTGGCGCATTTCGATGGTGACAAACAACACTTTATAGAGCGCGAAAAACACCGGAATTTGCAACAGCATC
>JAKFUW010000206.1 GCA_021732545.1 Alphaproteobacteria bacterium
CCTATCAGATTGCAAAATAAAATGAACACAAACAGCGTGAAAATCAGCGGGAAATAGGCTTTGCCCTCTTTGCCGATATTATCTTTCACAGTGCCCGCGATAAATTGATAGCTCATCTCCACCATAGATTGCCAACGGGTGGGTACCAGCGCGCGACTGCGCATGCCCAGTGCCAAAAACATTAGCACCGATAAGGCACCCAGCACCATAAACAAGGATGCATTGGTGAAATCGATGTTCATACCAGCAAGCTGTGGCAGTTGAATCAGCGGAACCACTTCAAACTGTTGTAATGGGCTGGCCATATCTTATCTCTCCCGTCTCTCTTCGTCTTCCACATCCTGCGCGGCTTTGCGCGAGGTCTGCATCATCAGCTTGACCCCTGCCGCCAACCCGATACACATACAAATCAGTGTAAAAAGCGGCAACAAACCAAGCCAACGATCGAGTGCATAACCGATTCCGGTGCCAACTGCAACCCCAGAAACCAAATCCATCCCCACCCTCATGCCATAAGAGGCGGTTTTGGGAACAGCCCTGCTTTCAATCGGGATTTCAAGCTGCTTGCGTGCGGCAGCGAGTTTGGCGGAAAGCGCGGATAAAGATGCGTGGTCGGGCTCATGAGGATATTGCACTGGCTGCCTTTTTTAATAATGTCATTCCCTAATGCGCGGGAATCCAGTCTTTGCTTGAAAAAGTCTTTTGACGGCCTGATCGGCCTTCTGGATCCCCGCCTGCGCGGGGATGACAGACGATAGGTTTATCACTTCGCTTTTTTCGTCTGCTTGCCCGCCACCAACGCCTCGTCAATCGCAGCCTCTACGCGAGACAAATCAGGTGCGCCGGGGAAGGGTTTGCCATTGATAAACAGGCTGGGGGTGGATTGCACAAACAATTCATCGGTGGCGCGCTTGCGAGCAACGAGCAATGCTTCTTCGATTTTTTTATTATTCATGCAGGCATCGAAGTCTTTTTCAGAAAAACCACCGACCGCCGCGATTTTTTTCAGGCTGCCGATAAAATCCGATTCAAACGCCCATGTTTCCTGAAGCTGATACAACACATCGGTGAATTTTTCGGTACGGTCTTTGCCCACACAAAGGGTAAGCATCCCTGCGCGAAGGGCGGGTTCGTTGAGCGCAAAATGGCGATTGGTGAAGCGAATTTTGCCCGTTTCGATGTATTTCTTTTTCAACTCAGGCAACACCGTGGCGTTGAAAGCTGCGCAATGCGGGCACGACATTGATGAATATTCAATGACCGTTACGGGTGCGTTTTTTTTGCCCAACACCACATCGTCTTTTTGAATGTTCAGCAATTCATGATTCGCGGGTGGCGTTTTGACTTCATGGTCGTGATCATGTTCTTGTGCAAAAGCGGTGGTTGAAAACACAAGCAATGCAGCGGCGACGAGATATTTCATGGCACAATCCTTTTTCTAAAATGCGAAACTAACATTGCAGGATTATTTAAAAAATCAAGTACCCTGTGATTGGCGGCGCGCATGTGCGAGGCGTTGTAACGCAAGACGCAAATCGTCATCCTCCACCGCTGCTGGCAAGGCAGTGTTGGCGATGGCCGTTTCATCGAGGTTTGTGCGCACGCGCGGCACTGATTTTTGCGGTAATTGTCCTTGACGAATCACCAACCGTTCCACTGCTTTGAATCCAAAAAATCCGGCGATTTTCTCCAGCAAAACCGGCTCCATATGTTGCAGTTCCAGCGCCCAGCCAGATTCGGTGACAAGGTGGAGTTTCGCGCCTGCTTGGTTCCAGCGATCGAACACCAGTTTCTCCGGGCTGCAATGGGCGGCTAGCTGCGCGCCCACAATCTGCGGCCATTCGGTAATGAGTCGCGATTCCACAAATCCGCGTTTTTTAAAGAGCGGCTTGGTGATTTTTTCCATCGCCTGCGAAAGCGGTGTGCCTGCGGCACGCGAACGCTTGATGAAGGTGCTCATGCGGCGCGCTCGAGCAAGGCACGAATCGGCGCAAAGCTGCGGCGATGAATGGGGGTAACGCCGAGCGTGGCGAGGGCACGCTGGTGTGCGGCGGTGCCATAGCCCGCGTGGCGCTCAAACCCATAGCCGCTGTAGGTTTTGGCATAATCGCTCATCATGTGGTCGCGCGTCACCTTGGCGATGATGGAGGCGGCGGCGATGCTCACACTTTGTTGATCGCCTTTGATGATCGCAAGTGCAGGGCAGGGCAGTTTGGGCGGCTGATTGCCATCAATGAGTGCGAAGGCTGGCGCCACGGGCAATGCGGCAACTGCGCGTTGCATCGCGAGCTTGGTTGCCGCCAGAATATTCGTGGCGTCAATTTCCTCCACGCTCGCTATCCCCACGCCAACATGCGCCTGCGCGATAATGAGTTCCATCAGCATTTCGCGTTTAGTGGCGGATAATTTTTTGGAATCATTTAATCCAGCAGGAATATCGTCCAGATTAGGCCAGATGACCGCTGCGGCGACGACTGGCCCCGCCCACGGGCCGCGCCCTGCTTCATCCACGCCGCACACGGGCGCAGGGTGGGCGAGTTCAAAATGGGTGGTGGGTATCATGAGTGTTTTCCTTGTCATTCTGCGATCGCGTTGT
>JAKFUW010000247.1 GCA_021732545.1 Alphaproteobacteria bacterium
CCCTCCCTTAAGAGGGGAGGGAAAAAGAGCGATTCAATTAATGGATTCAGAGACATCGGACAGGAACACAGGCTCGTTGCGGGGTTGACTGGCGGGCGCAATGCCCAATGAAGTCATATCGGTTCCTTTGAGTTCTTCAATGATTTTATTGTTAATGTCTTGTTCCACCAGCGTGATGGCCACCCGAATGGCGTTGGCGAATCCCTTGCCATCGCTGCCGCCGTGGCTTTTGACTGCGATGCCATTGAGGCCGATAAACATCGCGCCATTGTAACTGCGCGGATCGATCTTGCGTTTAAGAGTGGCAAAAGCAGGTTGCGCGAGCAGAAATCCGATTTTGGCTAAAAACGAACTCTCAATGGTTTCCTTGATAATCTGGCGGATCATTTTGCCAGTGCCTTCTGCGGTTTTAAGCGCGATGTTGCCGGTGAAACCATCGGTGACGACGACATCCACGCTGCCTTCCACCATATCATGGCCTTCGACGTAACCACCAAAATTAAGCGGACATTCGGGTTGTTTAAGGAATTTGGCGGCCAATTTAACTTCATCATGGCCTTTTTCTTCCTCAGACCCCACATTCAGCAAGCCGATTTTGGGGTTGCTCATGCCCAACACCGCTTTGGCAAAGGCATCGCCCATATAAGCAAATTGGATGAGTTCGTGGTGCGAGCATTGCAAATTCGCACCTAAATCGAGCAGCACAATTTTACGGCGAATCGCGGGCATCACCGCCACAATCGCGGGGCGATAAATGCCCGGAAGCGATTTAAGAACCAACTTAGACATCGCCATCAAAGCGCCGGTATTGCCTGCCGAAACCGTGGCGGAAGCCTTGCCATCGCGCACAGCTTCAATGGCCAGCCGCATGCTGCTGGTGCGGCCTTTGCGAACGGCAACGGATGGTTTCTCATTCATCGCCACGCGGTCAGGCGTGTGGATAATATCATATAGATGTTTGGGAATTTTGTTTTTTTCGATCAACGGCAGCAGTTGCTGCTCATCGCCAAAAAATAAAAACCGAACGTGCGGGTGGGCTTTATGCACGTAGCGCGCACCTTCCACCACAATGGCTGGGGCTTTATCGCCCCCCATGGCATCGAGCGCGATGGGAAGCATCAGCCCCACGGCCTTTACTCGCCGCTTTAAGAATTAACGCGTTGGTCGGTCACTTGACGGTCACGATAGTAACCATCAGGAGAAACGTGATGCGGGCGATGCAGCTCGCCCGTGGTCGAGTTCTCGATCGCATTGACTTGCGACAGACCTTTGTGAGCGCGACGCATACCGCGTCTGCTAGGAGAAGTTTTACGCTTAGGAACAGCCATGACACACCCTTTAATGCTTGGTTTTTCAACCGTTTGATTTGTATGAAGGCGAGAGTATAGACATAAAATTCAATAAATCCAGTGCAAATTTGTGTTTTTTTGGGTAATGCTAGTTGGAGATTGTCATCCCGCATTTATTGCGGGATCTCCATCTGTGTTGCACGAGACCCCGCAACAGGGTGCGGGGTGACACAAAAACGAAAGGTAACGCGTGAACTCAGAAACACCTCCCTCCCTTGTTTGCGGCGTACTGGTGCTGTTTGCGCCGCTGGATGATGCCATGGCGCATATCGCACAACGGCTTGCGCAGGTGAACCATTTGGCGGTGATAGATAATGGCGCTGAATCTGCCCGCCACGCACAACTTGCCGCATGGGCGCACCCAAAAATAACTTATGTGGTCAATGATGAAAATAACCTCGCCAAAGCACAAAATATCGGCATCGCGATTGCCAAAGCACGCGGCGATGGCTTTGTAATGTTGCTTGATGATGATAGCACGATGAGCGAGGGGATGATGGAGCGTTTGCTAGCGAATTATGTCACCCCGCACTCGTTGCGGGGTCTCAAAGAAGCGGATGGAGACCCCGCAACGAGGTGCGGGGTGACAAGTCAACCCATCGGACTAATCGCCCCTTTAATGGTGGATGCCAAATCGGGCCGCGCCAGAGGATTCATTCAATCGTGGGGGCGTGTTGCCTTTCGCAAGGCCGCGCCAGATGTGAATGGAATCTGCCCCAATATCCTCACTGCGATTGCATCGGGCAGCCTGATTTCAATAGCGGTGCTCGATAATGTGGGTGGCATGGATGAGAGCTATGGCATCGATTATGTTGATAAAGAATTTTGCCTGCGGCTGCGGCAAAAAGGTTATCGGATTGTAGCCGATTGCAATGCAAAACTACTTCACACCATAGGCTCCAGCGAAGAAAAATCCATCGTAGGGTTTAGGCTAGTTGCCACCAACCACTCCCCTGCCCGCCGATTCACCATCTATCGCAACCGGATTGTTACCCTACGGCGATACGCTCTGAAAGAACCCGCATTCACTGTGCATGAGTTACTTGGGATGAGTTATGACTGGCTGCGCATTGCGCTGTTTGAACAAAATAAAAAAGCGAAATTTTGTGCGATCTGGAATGGCATGAAGGCGGGCTTTAATCGCGGCCTTCTTCCTGCCCCTGTGGGGGAGGATCGAGGTGGGGGCAGCAGCAAACGCAGGCGCTCTCGATAACAACTAACCCCACCCTAACC
>JAKFUW010000226.1 GCA_021732545.1 Alphaproteobacteria bacterium
CTTGATGTAATTCAAAAGTCAGGCGAAACACTGATGGAAATCATCAATGATGTGTTGGATTTTTCTAAGATCGAAGCCGATCAACTTTTTTTGGAAACCATTCCATTCTCGTTGCGACATCTGGCCGAAGATTTGGGTGACATGCTCGCTCACCGCGCCGAAAAACAAGGCATCGAGCTGTTGATTCGCATCGATCCCACCTTGCCTGAGCTGGCTGCGGGCGACCCCACGCGCATTCGCCAAATCCTGATTAATCTGGTTGGCAACTCGATTAAATTCACCAAACAAGGTTATGTTCAACTCAACCTTTTGTGCCAGGCACGTGATGCCGAAACGGTTAGCCTCAAAATCGAAGTCACAGACACCGGCATCGGCATTCCCGCTGACAAACTCGATGCTATTTTTGACCGCTTCACGCAGGCCGATTCGTCCTCCACTCGCCAGTTTGGCGGAACCGGACTTGGGCTTGCCATCACCAAAAAGCTCACCCTCATGATGGGTGGCGCGATTGGTGTGGAAAGCATGCTGGGGAGAGGTTCCACCTTTTGGTGCACACTTAATCTTCCTATTTTATGCTCCACCGATAAAGCCACGCACATCGATCCTTCGCAGCTAGCTGGCCTGCGGCTGCTTATCGTGGATGACATCCCGATGAACGCTGAAATCATTGCCCACACCGCTATTCATTATGGCGCGCATTGCACTATTGAACCCAACCCAGACACGGTATTGAGCCTGTTGCTTGAAGCTTCGGTTGCGGGCGCGCCCTATCACATCGCCATGATGAATCATACCGCACGCGACCCACATTCGCTGGCGGCACACATCACCGCACACGAGCATTTAAAGCACGAAACGGCGCTGGTGTGCCTGCAATCAAACTCGATGGCGGGTGATGCCAAAGAGATTCAGCAAGCAGGCTTTACTGGCTATTTAACCAAACCCATTCGGCTGGATGCGCTGTTTGACGTCATCGCGCTGTGCCAGCAACGCCATCAACTATTGGCTACCGAAAACCTGATCACCCGCCACACGGTGAAAGAACTTAAGCAACAAGCCGCCGCGCCTCAACTCAATACCCGCACCATTTTGGTGGTCGAAGATAATGAAGTCAATCAGATGGTGCTGGGCACCATGCTCAAAAATATGGGCTATGTGTATGATGTTGCCAGCAATGGAGCGCAAGGGCTTGAGCGACTAGCCAGCGACACTGCCTATCATCTGGTTCTCACCGATATTCATATGCCCGATATGACAGGGCTGCAAATGGCCACGCACATGCGCCAGATGCCAGCAGGCGCTACCATCCCCATTGTGGCCATCACTGCCGATGTCACCAAAGACACACTCAATAAAATCCACGAATCCAGCATTCAGGATGTGTTGCACAAGCCGGTCAAGCTCGAAGCCCTGCGCGCCATTGTGGCCAAATGGATTGCAGCGCCTTTGGGTTAAGATCATGGATTTGCGGCACCATCATGATTTTATGCTTGACTCATGAGGGCGCTCCGCGCTAATCCCATAGCTCTTGAATCGTGGGGGATTAGCTCAGTTGGTAGAGCGCTTGATTTGCATTCAAGAGGTCGCAGGTTCGATCCCTGTATCCTCCACCACGCTTTGCCCCGCTGGGGCTACGCGTGGCGTAGCCACATGAAGCGCCATCGACTTGGGCGAAGCAGTGTCCGGTATAGCTCCGAAGGAGCGACGACGGACTGGTCAACACAAGCTCAATCGCTTCCCCTCCAAATCCCATTATCATCCCTGTTTTGAATTTGCACCCTTTAGGGATATGAATTAAAGATGGAGCATGATTCCAGATTATCAAACATTGATGCGCCCTGTCTTAGATGCTTCACAGTATGGAGAAGTGTCCATCAAAACAGTGCTGGAAACATTAGCAAATCAATTCCAACTTTCAGAAGAAGAGCGCCAAGAATTATTGCCTAGCGGTAAACAACAAAAGTTTTCTAATCGAGTCAATTGGGCAAAAAGTTATTTAAAACAAGCTGGATTGGTTAAAGCTACCAAAAGGGGATGCTTTGTTATCAGTGAAGATGGCCAAAAAGCGCTAGTCAGCTCAGAAAAAATTGATAATGCGTTTCTCGCAAAATATGCTGCTTTTCAAGAATTCAAAAATCGCACCAAAGAAGCTTCTAAGAAAGATGATGAGTTACCCGAAGTAATTATTGAGTCATTCGATAGCACGCCCGATGAAATGCTCCGCAAAGCACATCAATCTATCAATGATGCCCTTGCTTTAGAATTACTTTCTTCTATCCGAGATTGCTCGCCCGCTTTTTTTGAACAACTCATTGTCGATCTTTTGATTGCGATGGGCTATGGCGGCACTTCGGAAGATGCAGGGCGCGCATTGGGGCGCAGTGGTGATAATGGCATAGATGGTGTGATCGACCAAGATCCTCTGGGAGTCGATCAAATCTTGATACTTCCATGTAACCTTCTATCATAGCATATCCTCCCTTGCCATAGTGTGTATAAAGTGATACACTTGTTTCCAACAATAGGAGAGCGCACATGGCAACCGATAACCCCCGCATTCAGGTGATGCTCG
>JAKFUW010000201.1 GCA_021732545.1 Alphaproteobacteria bacterium
TATGACGAGCTATCTGAATGCTCATCATATTCGTATCTTCGATTACCCACGCTTTGCCGAGCCACTTCGAAATCGCATCAGGGCGTGCGCAGAAGCATTGGCGCAAGCGAGCGGTGTCACGATTGAGCACATCAACAAGTCGCATATCCGCAAGGAAGCGGTGGTGGCGGAAGTGCTGAAGCGGCGCGGCGATCAGCCGGGGCTGGTGCATATCATTTCAGCGATGGAAGCCTGCCAAAGTTATGAGCCGTGGCACAACAAATCGACCGGTCGTACTTATCTGCGACCAACCCAAGGCAAATGCCTTCACTACTATTTTTACTTTCTCGATGCGACGCTAGGGCTTATTTACCTGCGCGTACCGACTTGGTGCCCGTTTCGCCTCCAGTTTTACTGCAACGGCCATCATTGGCTGGCGCATAAGCTGGCCGCCAAGCAGATCGGCTACGCTATGGCCGACAACGCCTTCGTTCGCATTGATGATTGGGCGCAAGCCCAGGCGCTGGCCGATGCCTTCTCACCCGATGAACTGCATCCTATCCTGGATGCCTATGCAGCCAGTTGCTGCCCGGTGAGCGATGTCTTCAATCAAACCTACCATTGGAGTTTGATGCAGATTGAATATTCTACCGATGTGGTGTTCCGCTCCGGCACCGTGATGAAGCCGCTTTACGAAACCCTTTCGCGCCAAGCCATTCTCTCAGTCAAGGCGGAACAGGTGGCAAGCTTTCTTGGCAAAAAAATCACCCCGCTACTGGCACAAGAACTCGGTAGCCGCCTCGCTACCCGTATCGAAGGCACCTGTATCAAACACCATTTTGGCAAGGTATCCGTCAAAATGTACGACAAGTTTGGCCGCATCCTACGGTTAGAAACCACGGCCAACGACGTTTCCTTTTTTAAGCACCACCGCAAGGTGGAACATCGTAATGGAACCGAAACTCGCGAATTGGCACCGCTCAAAAAAACGATTTACAGTTTGATTGATCTTCGCGAAATCCTGCTTGGCTGCAACCGCCGCTACTTGGCTTATCTCTCCGCCCTGGATGACTTCTCGGCGGGCAACCGCGACCTGCAGCAACTCTCGACACCCAAAGTCATTGATCAGCATACGCTCAAAGGATTTAACTTCTTTGATCGCACGCAAAGGGAACTCCTTTGCGCACTACAGCGTCCTGAATTCAATATTGCAGGCTTCCGTCGCGCCGACCTGACGCGACTCGTGCAAGGCATGTCGCCGTCCAAGATGACCCGCTATCTATGGCGTTTACACCAGTTCGGCTTGATCAAGAAGGTCGCACACAGCTATCGCTACTACCTTACACGCTTAGCCCATCTTTGCCACCATCCAAAAAAATTCATTTAAAAACAATGACATAAATGCGCAAAGTGGTCGTTATGGCACTACAGCAATGCTGTATTTCCCGTTCCGATCAGTGCTGCTTCTAACTCAACACCTGCTGCGTCCCGCCGGGATTGAGTGGCAGATTGAGTCGCTGGCACAGTGTTTGGTGGCGAGGTTCGGGGCGAGTGGCTTTGCGCAGATGTAGGGTTCTGCCGTCCTGGCGCAGCAGAGTGACGGTGATGCGTTGCTGGCGGGACAGCGTTGTGCGCAGGGTTTCCCAGGCGTCGTGGATGTCATGGGGCTTCAGTTGTTCGCGCAGGGTGTGGACAAAGTGATAAGCCAGCACGCTGATAAACAGATGGGCTTCCACCCGGCTTTCGGTGCGGTGGTAGGCTGGCCGCAAGCCGAGATCGGTTTTCAGGCTGCGGAAGACGGCTTCCAGTTGGGTCAGCATGGTATAGGTGCGCCACAGGCTGGCATCGTCGTGATCGACCAAGGTGGTGCGCAGGCAATAGACACCGGGCTTGGCGGCGGCGCTCGCTGGTTTGGGGCGCTTCTCCCAGCTTATCCGGGTGACTTTTTTGCCTTCCTCGTCTTTATGCAGCGTCACCTGATAGTGCTGCGCGGCGCGCGCATAGCTTTGGGTGGCGCGGCCGAGCCTGATGGCGACCGCTTCGATGGTTTTGGCCCCTTTGGGCTGGCTCAAACCGGCTTGCAGCTTTTCCAGTGCAGCTTCAAAGCGCTGAGATTGGGTGTCGTCGATCGCGCGATCTTTTTGCTCGCGCGCGGGCGAGTGGCAGTAGAGAAAGGCTTCCTGCGGGGTTGCCACGGGATCAGCTACGCTGTCTGCCGGTTCTGCGGCAAGCTCGACGCCGGTATCCGCCTCGACGGGTACAGGCTTGATCGGGCGCAAGACGCGATGAATCCGGATTACATCGCCCCGCGCCGTCTGCACCTCGCTGGCACCTTCGGCTTCAAATTCTCGCGCGCGCTGGCGCGAAACGACGATGTAATGGAAAGACCGCTCGCGCAGCCAGGCCAGATTGGCTTCGGTGGCGATACCTGCATCCATGATCACTGTCGCACCGCTCTGCGCACCCAAACCCGTCAGCATGCTATCCAGCGTACCCGGCTCGCTTACATTGCCAGCAAACACCTGACTGCGTCGCGGAAAACCGCTGCCATCTAGTACCATCGCGAGCGTGACCAACGGACAAT
>JAKFUW010000154.1 GCA_021732545.1 Alphaproteobacteria bacterium
ATAACGAGCGAGTTTTGAGTGGGCATTTTGGCGATCATGCTGTGATGCCATGCGGGTGGATCATCGAAGCGATGGCGCAAACGGCAGGCTGTTTGGTGGTGCACACGCTTGGGCCTGAGGCACGTGGAAAAATAGTCTATTTCATGACGATAGAAAGTGCGCGTTTTCGTAAACCCGTATTGCCAGGCGACGTGCTTCACATCCATTGCGATATCAAACAAAGCCGTGGCAATGTCTGGAAATTCAGCGGTGTGGCGATGGTCGATGGCGTAAAAGTCGCTGAATCGGTTTATTCCGCGATGATTATGGACAAAGTATAAACGCATGATTCACGCTTCTGCCATCATTGATCCTGCTGCAAACATTGGTGCACATGTTAGCATTGGCGCGTTCTGCGTGGTGGGCGCACATGTGACGCTGGAATCTGGCGTGAAGCTGCATTCGCATGTCTGCATCGATGGCCGCACCACCATAGGGATGGACACCGAAATTTTTCCGTTCGCAAGCTTAGGCGCCGCACCGCAAGATTTAAAATATGGCGGCGAACCTTCCGAATTATTCATCGGCAAGCGCAACCGCATCCGCGAATATGTGACCATGAATCCGGGCACGCAAGGCGGCGGCATGGTCACCCGAGTGGGCGATGATTGCCTGTTTATGGTGGGCGCGCATGTGGCGCATGATTGCATCGTAGGCTCCCACGTCATCCTCGCCAACAACGCCACACTTGCTGGCCATGTGCAGGTGGGCGATCACGTCATTATCGGTGGATTATCCGCGGTGCATCAGTTTGTGCGCATTGGCCGCCACGCGATCATCGGCGGCATGTCGGGCGTCGAAAAAGACGTCATCCCCTATGGTTCGGTGCTGGGTGAACGCGCTGATTTAGCGGGTCTCAATCTGGTCGGCCTCAAACGCCGCAATGTGGAGCGCGAGATTATCCACGCGATTCGCGGTGCGTATAAAGAATTATTCGAAGATAGCGACGGCATTATGGCTGAACGCATCCGCGTAGTACGTGAAAAATTCAGCGCACCCCAAGTGCAAGAAATGCTCGACTTTTTGGAGGCCGATAGCAGCCGTTCTTTTTGCATGCCTAAAAATGCGGCATAAATCAAATAGCCGTCATCCTGCGGAAGGCATAGCCTTAGCGCAGGATCTATCAACAGATTCTGCACCCACGCTTTGCGTGCCGCAGAATGACATGTAACTCTAGGAAATCCATACGCCATGAGCGAAGCTGCATTATCACCAGTTGAAACTCCTGCCCTGCCCAAACTTGGCATCATTGCGGGTAGCACCTTTTTGCCACGCGCCGTCATCGAATCATGCATCGAGCAAGGTCGCCCGTTTTTTGTGCTCGCGCTCGATGGCTCATGCGATGCGCAGACCACCGATGGCATTGATCACGAATGGATGCCGCTGGGCGCATTGGGCCGCGCGATTGCCAAGCTCAAATCCGAAGGCGTGCAAGAACTGGTGTTGGCAGGCAAAGTGCGTCGCCCCAAGCTTGCTAATCTGCGCCCCGATCTCAAAGCAACCAAACTGCTTACCCGTTTGGGTTCGAGCTTTTTTAAAGGCGATAATGAGCTGCTGCGCACCATCATCAGCTTTCTCGAAGACGAAGGTTTCAAAGTGGTGGGCGTGCACGAAGTGGTGCAAGAACTGGTCACGCCCGAAGGCCTCATCGGCACAGTGCGCCCTGATCGCAAAGCACAAGCCGATATTGAACTGGGCGCCAAAATCGCGCGTGGCATCGGCATGCTCGATATTGGCCAAGCGGTGATGATCCAAAATTTGCAAGTGCTGGGGGTCGAAGCCATCGAAGGTACCGACGCATTGATAACGCGTTGCGAAGCGCTCAAGGTAGAACCTCATGGCGGCGTGTTGGTGAAGGTAAAAAAACCCATACAGGAAGCACGGGTTGACCTTCCGACCATCGGAGTCGCCACGGTGGAACGCATTGCGGCTTGCGGCTTTGCGGGCATCGCGATTGAGGCGGGAAGCTCGCTGATGTTAGATCGCACAGCACTCGCCAAACGCGCCGATGAACTGGGCGTGTTTGTAGTGGGTTTTAGCTTGCTGGGCGAATGATGAGCGAGCCGTTGCGCATCTATATCATTGCGGGCGAAGCATCGGGCGATTTGCTAGGCGGGCGGCTGATGGAATCGCTCACAAAACTTTCCCCGCATCCCATTTTATTTTTTGGGATTGGCGGCGAACGTATGATTCAGCAAGGCTTGCAATCGCTTTTCCCGATGCAGGAATTATCGTTGATGGGTTTTGTGGAAGTGTTGCCGCATTTGCAAAAGCTCAAGCGTCGCATTCATCAAACCGTGTTTGATATCACCCAAACTCACCCCGATATTCTCATCACAATCGATTCGCCAGGTTTCACCTTTCGTGTGGTGCGTGAGCTGGCGCACGAAAACATCACTGGCCTCAAAAAAATTCATTATGTCGCACCCAGCGTGTGGGCCTATAAGCCTGAGCGCGCAGCCAAAACGGCAAAACTATTCGATGCGCTGATGAC
>JAKFUW010000252.1 GCA_021732545.1 Alphaproteobacteria bacterium
AAAATTGCATGCTGCGCTCATTATGTTTCCACACAAAGCCATTGGCGCGGATCGATCCCATCGGCCCTGTGCCCTCAATCGGCTGATGACCTTGCGCGATGTGCTGATTCATATCCACCGCAATGGATTGTGTTTTAAACGCGTAACCATCTTGGTGCACCAACTGCACATTTTGCTCCAGCGTCATCAGCTTGGCTTGCGTATCAATCACGCCACGCGCGGCTTTCAGGCTCAGCCAGGTTTGCTCTTGGGTCATGATGTCGGCCTGAACATTGGTCAGAACAATCGTTTTGGCATCTTGTTGTGTGGCCGAATCTGCCGTGACGAGATAGGGTTGGTTTTTTTCATCCACCCCTTGGAATGATGGCTTGGTCATCACCGGAAATAATTCTTTTTTGTCCTGCACCGTTGAAAATGCAATGCGTAATCCTTCTTTATCAGCATGTAACACTGGCAAAATAATAATTGCGATGATCATTAATAGCGACATGGCTGCGAGCGAAATTTTACTAAACAGCACAAAGCGCGTATAACGCCCCAGCGACGCAATCAAGCGATCAGTATCGCGGCGAACCCAACGCGAGTGCGGCTTTGTCAGCAAGGGGCGTTCGGTGACTACCATGCTACATCACCCCCGCGCGCAAACAATCATGGATGTGGAGAATACCGACAGGTTTTTGAGCGTCATCCACCACAAATAAACTCGTGATCGATTTACTGTTCATCACGCCCAGCGCTTCGGCAGCCAAGCTTGCAGGGCGTATGGTGCGAGGATTGGCGGTCATTAAATCGCGTGCGGATTTTTCCAGCAATTTGGGGTTCATGTGGCGGCGCAAATCGCCATCGGTAATCAGGCCGATCAGCTTGCCGCCTTCTATCACGCCTGCGCAGCCAAAGCGCTTGGTGGTCATCGCGAGCAACACCTCTTGCATCGGTGTATCGGGCGCCACCAACGGCACGGCATCACCGCTATGCATCAAAGCCTCCACGCGCAGCAACGCTTGGCCGAGCTTGCCGCCAGGGTGCAACACGCCGAAATCTTCCTTCGTAAACCCACGAACTTCCAGCAGCGCCATGGCCAGCGCATCGCCCCACGCCATCATCATGGTGGTGGAGGTGGTGGGCGCACCCACGGGCGAGGCCTCGGGCACCTCGGGCAACACAAATGCATAATCCGCAGCCTCAATCAACATCGAGCTTCCGCGCCGCGCCAGACCAATGAGCGGGATATCAAAGCGTTTGGCATAATGGATCAGATCGCCCAGTTCTGCCGTTTCGCCCGAATTGGAAAGCAGTAACAAGGCATCATCAGTGGTGATCATCCCCAGATCGCCGTGGCTAGCTTCGGATGGATGCACAAAATAAGCAGGCGTGCCAGTCGAGGCCATGGTTGCCGCAATTTTGCGAGCCACATGGCCGCTTTTACCCATACCGCTGATAATTAATAGCCCCTTTAGCGCCGCCACACATTCGACCACCGCCACAAAGGTAGCATCGAACGCGGCAGCAACGGCTGATAGTCCTTCAATCTCGCGCGCAATCACGTGTTTGGCGCAGGCAATCGCATCGAAATTGGCATTGGGTTTAGTTTTTAGCATGATTATTCCCCGTCATTGCGAACGTAGTGAAGCAATCCATGGATTGCCGCGTCGCTACGCTCCTCGCAATGACATACCTATCTTTTATGTTAAGCATGCGCAAAAATATCCATATTCTCCCAGCCCAACACATCGAGCTCTGCACGCACCGGAATACACGCCATGGTGCGCAGCGCCAGATCCATCCGCCCCTCGCGTTCCAGCATCATGTTCAGCCTTTCGCGCAACTGATGAAGATATAAAACATCGGACGCCGCATAATCAATTTGCTCTTGCGAAAGCGTGTCCGCGCCCCAATCGGAGGATTGCTGCTGCTTGGAAATATCGCGCCCCAAAATTTCTTTGCACAGATCTTTGAATCCGTGGCGATCAGTATAGGTGCGCGCCAGCTTCGATGCGATTTTGGTGCAATAAATCGGGTTCACGGTAATGCCCATATATTTCTTGATAATCGCCACATCGAAGCGTGCAAAATGAAACATTTTTACCCGCGCCGGATCGGTTAATAATGCGGTCAGATTCGGAGCGTTATAAACGCCCGCCTCAAACCGCACCAGATGCGCATCGCCCTGCCCATCGGATAGTTGAATCACGCATAAACGGTCGCGCAGATGGATCAGGCCCATCGCCTCGCTATCGACGGCGATATCGCCTTGAAAGGTTACGTCGGCAGGCAAATCGCCTTCATGCAGGTAGTTGGTCATGCGTATACTTTCTTATTTTCTTTTAGCCATCATTGCGAGCATGGTTTTCAACCATGCGTGGCAATCTACATTTAGATGGATCGCCACGCTGCGCTCGCGATGACGAACTCTCTACAAAACCGCGCTAATATGCCTTGTTTTTCAGTGCTTTTCAACCCTTATATCATCCAACTCAAAGGTTTGCGTACTATTGCAAAAGCGGCAGTTCACCTCGATCACGCC
>JAKFUW010000203.1 GCA_021732545.1 Alphaproteobacteria bacterium
GCGATAGCGCACCTTCAATGATGGCCTTATTCGCCTCGATGCCTTCACGCACCAGCTGGTTGATGCGGGTAATCATCACGAGGCCATTCAGCACTGCCACGCCCGAAAGCGCGATCAAGCCAACCGCTGCAGAAATGGAGAACGGCATACCGCGCAGCCATAGTGTGATGATGCCGCCCGTAAGCGCGAGTGGCACGCCAGAGAACACCAACAATGACTGTTTTACCGAGCCAAGCGCGGTGAACAGCAACAGGAAAATCATGAAGAAACACGCAGGCACCACCACGCCGAGCCGTGCCTTGGCTTCCTCAAGATTTTTGAATTGCCCACCCCATTCCAGCCAGTAGCCAGCGGGAATCTCCACCTTGCTGCCGATAGCGGCTTGTGCATCCTTTACAAACGAGCCGATGTCACGTCCGCGCACGTTGGCTTGCACCACCACACGCCGCTTGCCGTTCTCACGGCTGATCTGGTTTAGCCCATCGGTGATTTCCAGCTTCGCCACTTGTTTAAGGGGGATATAGGCTGGACGCTCATCAGGAGTGTTAGGAATATCTCCTACTCCTGTATCCGGCGGTAATAATACGGGTAAATCACCTAAATTTTCTATATTTTGACGTAAAGCGTCTGGCAACCTAACCACGATAGAAAAACGTTTATCGCCTTCAAACACCAATCCCGCATCCTGCCCACCGATCGCTATTTTCACCACACTTAACACATCACTGACATTCAATCCGTATCGTGCAATGGCCTGTGTATCTAATGTAATATCCAAGAAAGGCAGGCCGTCGGTTTGCTCTACCTTAACATCGGCAGCGCCAGAAACAGACGACAGCAATTTCGCTATCTGCGTAGCCGTGCCCACCATTTCTGGAAATTCATCGCCATAGACCTTCACTGCAACATCAGAACGTGCGCCCGCTATTAGCTCATTAAAACGCACTTCTATTGGCTGACTGAATTCATAGTTATTTGCAGGTATGTCCGCCAATATTTTCTCAATCTTTTTGATTAATTCTGATTTTGTGAGAGATGAATCTGGCCACTCTTCTGTTGGTTTCAAAATGACAAAGGTATGCGATTCCGTTACTGGATCAGGATCAGTTGCTGCTTCGCCTGTACCCGTTTTAGAAAATGCAATTTTTACTTCGGGTAATGCTGTTAAAGCCTTTTCTACCTCGCCTTGAATTTGCGTTGAAAGTTCTAAACTCATGCTGGGAATCCTTCCTGCACGAATGGACAGATCGCCCTCATCAAGCGTTGGGATGAATTCTTGCCCCATCGTGGAAAACAGCATCAATGAGAATACAAAACCGCCCGTGGCTGCGCCTATGATTTTGATCGGCGAGCGCAATGCCCAATGCAAAGCGGGTTCATACCAACCTTTGGTTTTAACAATGATGCGGCTTTCCTTTTCCTCCACTTTGCCTTTTACGAAAATAGCAATCATGGCAGGCACGAAAGTCAGCGACAGCACGAAGGCGGCAATAAGCGCAAAAATCACCGTCATTGCCATCGGCTCGAACATCTTGCCTTCCACACCGCTAAACGTCAGCAGCGGGATATACACCATGATGATAATCGCCTGACCGAACACGGAAGGCTGAATCATCTCACGGCTGGCAACCATCACCTCATGCAAGCGTTCTTGCAGGGTGAGTATTCTGCCTTCATGGTGCTGGCGATGCGCCAAACGGCTCAGACAGTTCTCGGTGATAATCACCGCACCATCCACGATCAGACCGAAATCAAGCGCACCAAGGCTCATGAGATTGCCGCTGATACCAGCACGAATCATCCCCATGCTGGTCATCAACATGGAAAGTGGGATGACGAGCGCAGTAATCAGCGCGGCGCGGAAATTGCCGAGCAGCAGGAATAGAATCACGATGACCAGTAACGCGCCCTCAGCCAAGTTTTTCTGAACCGTGCCAATGGTGCGATCTACCAGCTTGGTACGGTTCAACACTGTTTTTGCGTGGATGCCTTCGGGCAGCGACTTATTAATCTCGGTGATCTTAACATCCACCGCTTGCGATACTGTGCGGCTATTCTCGCCGATCAGCATCAGTGCCGTGCCGACGACTACCTCGTTACCATTTTCCGAAGCCGAACCCGTGCGGAGTTCCTTGCCGATGCCCACGGTGGCAATGTCTTTCAGATAAATCGTTACGCCGCCACGGTTCGCCACCACGATATTACCGATCTGCAGGGCATTCTCGATGCGGCCATCGGCACGCACGACGTAAGCTTCACCACTGCGCTCAATATAACCTGCGCCAATGCTGGTATTGTTGCGTTCCAGAACATTCACTACGTCTGAAAAGCTAAGGCCAAGCGCGACCAGCTTTTCAGGGTTCGGCTGCACATGGTATTGTTTTACATAGCCACCAATCGCATCAACACCCGCTACTCCTTTCACTCCCTTTAGCTGAGGGCGGATAATCCAATCCTGCACCGTGCGAAGATAAGAAGCCTGTTCAATATTCGTTTTAAGCCGCTGGCCTTCGGGTGTGAGG
>JAKFUW010000098.1 GCA_021732545.1 Alphaproteobacteria bacterium
CAAGCCGTGACATGCCGCATAGCCTTGCCCGCGATAATCCCACCAGCTAAATTGCTGAGCGCTTGGGTTCAGTGTTTCAAACGTATCGTACCAGCCTTGATTCACAATCGTTATCAGGCGTGCGCGTTCATCGGGGTGAAAGCACACGGTGCCTTCAAGTGCTTTGGGGGAGTAAACATCGAGTGCGCGCGGCGCAATGTTATAATCGCCACCCAACACGCAAAGCTCTCGCAACCTATGCAGCGATGCTGTGTGGCATGCCAAGGCACCCAGAAAGCGTTTTTTATACTCAAATTTATCGCTTTGCGGGTCTTGGCCGTTGGGCACATAAATACTCGCCACCCGAACCGCACATTGCCCCACGCTAATCACGCCTTCAATGTAGCGCGATTGTTCGTCATCAAAATCAGGGATGCCGCGCGAGACATCACTCAGCGGGTGGCGGCTCAAAATCGCGACGCCATTATAGGTTTTTTGGCCGTAAGTCGCGACATTATAGCCCAGATCCTCAATTTCCATGCGCGGGAAGGCCGCATCTTCACATTTAAGCTCTTGTAGCAGCACCACATCGGGCGCGGTGGCGCGCAGCCAATCAAGCAGATGGCCAATGCGGGCTTTTACGGAATTCACATTCCAGGTGGCGATGGTTAGGTTTGTCACGATTGGGTACCTGCCGTAAACTCGGTTTCGTCTTTGCGAGGAGCGCACAGCGCGACGAAGCAATCCATCTGCAAAGAATAGATTGCCACGCATTTTCTAATCGAAAATACTCGCAATGACGAGATGTAAATAGCGTTTGTTATTTAAGCGACGGAAAAGGAATTGCCGCAGCCGCATTTGGCGGTGGCTTGTGGGTTTTTGATCTCGAATGCAGCAGACCCCAGCGTTTCGACATAATCAAACGTGCAATCTTTGAGCAGTTCCAGCGAGGTTTCATCGATCACGATGCGTGCACCTTCTTTATCGAAAATCGTGTCATCCGCTTGAGGTGGTTTCTGATCAAAATCATAATGATACTGAAAGCCGGAGCACCCCCCGCCCAACACCGACACACGCAACACCGAGCCACCTGGTTCCGTGCCCAACAGATGAGCAATGCGCTTTGCAGCGTTATCGGTGATGTTAAATTGCGTTTGCATAAAGTTATATATAGCGCATTTGGCGGAAAATTCAATAAGGCAGTTACCAGTTACTAGTTTTCAGTTTCCAGTTATCACTGCCCACTGAAAACTGAAGCCTGACAACTAATGACTGACGACTTGCTGTTTGCTTTTTGTGCGCCGCTTGTGTAGCACCAATGAATGGCTGATTCACCCAACACACTCGCGCCCTATGCCTGCCATCCACATCTAAGCCGTGGGCGGTTGGTGGCTGAGCCTGAGTGCGAAACGCGAAGCCCCCATCAGCGCGACCGCGACCGCATCATTCATTCGGCAGCCTTTCGGAGGTTGGAATATAAAACGCAGGTGTTTGTCAATCATGAGGGCGATCATTACCGTACGCGGCTAACGCACAGCCTTGAAGTCTCGCAACTAGCGCGCTCGATGAGCCGCGTTTTAAAGTTGAACGAAGATTTAGCCGAAGCCTTGGCATTGGCGCATGATCTGGGCCATACGCCCTTTGGCCACGCCGGAGAAGATGGCCTGAATGAGGCAATGCACGATTATGGCGGGTTCGACCATAATGCTCAGACTTTGCGGATTTTAACGCAACTTGAAGCACGCTATGCCGATTTTGATGGCCTGAATTTAACGTGGGAAACACTGGAAGGCATCGCCAAACATAATGGACCGGTGAAAAATCCGCCGCGCGCGATGAAAGACTATATCGGACTGCATGATCTGGAGCTTGATACCCATGCGGGGTTAGAGGCTCAGATCGCCGCCATTTCCGATGATATCGCCTATAATAATCACGACATTGAAGATGGCCTGCGTGCGGAGTTTTTTGTGCTCGATGATCTGCGCGAATTGCCGCTGCTGGGAGACATTATCGAGCATGTGCGCGGGGCTTATCCAACACTAAGTGAGCGCCGCCAAACGCACGAAGTGGTGCGGCGGATGATTAATCAGATGGTGG
Source organism: Alphaproteobacteria bacterium (assembly GCA_021732545.1). Classification (GTDB taxonomy): domain Bacteria; phylum Pseudomonadota; class Alphaproteobacteria; order Rickettsiales; family UBA3002; genus JAKFUW01. The sequence goes on from JAKFUW010000098.1 coordinate 2,080, forward strand.
GCGATGTGATGGCGCAAACGCGCCGCACGATAGCTGAAAAAGGTATAAAAAGCGCCGATGATATTCGCCATGCAGGCATGATCATTGCCACCTTTTCCGATGAGATGCAACCCGCGCACCACGCCATTAAAAGCTTTCTGATGAAATATATGTATCGCCATTACAAGGTGAACCGTATGACCAGCAAAGCGCGGCGCGTGGTTAGGGAATTGTTCGAGTTTTTTGTGGAAGAACCCGAATGTATGCCGCCCGCATGGTATGCTCAAACCGATGGCGTGAAAACCTTGGCCACGGGCGCTGTGGTGGCTGATTTTATCGCCGGTATGACCGACCGCTTTGCGCTGGATGAATATGCGCGGAATTTTGACCCCGCATCGAAAACCTAATCGCTACATATCCTTAATCACCGCGCCAGCCTCTTGCACGCGCATGAAATAGGCCA
>JAKFUW010000281.1 GCA_021732545.1 Alphaproteobacteria bacterium
GAGGGTTAGGGAGGGGTTAGCGACAATCGCTGGTACTTCGTTTAGGCAACCCCCACCTCGATCCTCCCCCTTGAGGGGGAGGAAGAAGACAGAACGCGCAACTAGCCCCTTCCTTCACGCCACCTGCTCATTGTTGCCGTTGACAAAGCGGATACCAAAGCCATCGAGCGAAGCCGAAAGATGCACCTTGCCCGATAAAAATTCCTGCGCGGTTTTGCCAAACACATCGTAGCGCCAGCCATGGGTGCAAGCGACCTCTTCTAGGTCTTTGCCGAGCACCAACGCGGAGAGATCTTCTTTGTTGGCGACCAATTTGCTCGCTACATGTTCCTGCTCGCATAATAGCTTCAGCAGCAACCGCAACACATCGACCAGCACCTCCTGATCGGCACCGAGCATGCGCTTTTTCTTTTCATCTTTGGGCCATTCGGCGCGTGGCAAAAGCCGCGCTTCATTGAGCGCTACAATCAACGATTTGGCGGTATCATTGCTCATATGTTTCATCACGCCGCGCACTTGGGTGAGTTCTTCGATATTGGAGGGATCGAGCGAGGCAATCTGCAAGATGATATCGTCTTTAAGCAGTCGCCCGCGCGGCACATCTTTGCGCTGTGCGCTGTGTTCGCGCCACGCGGTAATCGCACGCAGCGCATTCAAATAAACCGGCGAGCGGTTTTTATATTTGAGCTTGCGCCACACCTCATCGGGGTCACGATATAGGATTCTGCCGCCTGCATCACCGCCATTTCCTCGGCAATCCACGAACCACGATTCTGGCTTTCAATCCGCGTGCTTAGGGCATCATACACGCGGCGCAGATGGGTGACATCGGCAATCGCATAATCGATCTGGCGCTGGGTCAGCGGGCGTTGCTCCCAATCGGTATAGCGAGAACCCTTGTCGAGCGTTTCGCCGACCAGTGTGTTTACCAGCGCTTCATAGCCAATTTGCTCACCAAAACCGCACACCATCGCGGCCACTTGCGTGTCATAGAGTGGGCTTGGAACTTCGCCCATCAGCTGATAAAAAATCTCGATATCTTGTTTGCACGCATGAAAGACTTTGAGCACATTCGGGTTGCGCAATAAATCAAACAAAGGTGCAAGGTCGATGCCTTCCGCCAGCGGATCAATTGCCACTTCGTGATCCACGCCCGCCAACTGCACCAGACACAACACCGGATAATAGGTTTTTTCGCGGATAAATTCGGTGTCGATGGTGATGTAAGGTTCCTGCGCCAGCTCGGCGCACACACTGGCTAGTCGGTCGTTGGTGGTGATCAGTCGTTGCATGTTAGTAAGTCTCCAGTTGCCAGTTGCCAGTTATTTCTGGAGACTGCTGACGATTCTATTAGTCAATGATCGGGATGATATCAAGTGGATCGCACGCGCCCAGCGCGAGCGAAAGGGCAACAACGAGTAACAGGCGAATCATGGCTAATCCTTACTTGGCAAGCGGTTGATGATTCGCTATATCATAATTTTTGAAGCAATATAATCATTTAATGCGCTTCTGCGAGAAGTGGCATCGCCACGACGAAGCAGTCCCATCAGGGATCGCTTCGGGCTAAGCCCTCGCGAAAGCGGATTGACATCATAAAAAGGACTATCCACATGCACCCCTATCGCACCCACACTTGCGGCCAGTTGCGCGACAGCCACGCTGGGCAAACGGTGAAACTTTCCGGCTGGGTGCATCGCATCCGCGATCATGGGGCGCTGGTGTTTGTCGATTTGCGCGATCATTATGGCATCACCCAATGCGTGGCAGAATCATCTCATGCGCTGTTTGAGGTGCTCACCCACACCCGCAATGAAAGCGTGATAACGCTGACGGGCAAGGTGGTCAAACGCGCTGCTGAAGCCGTGAACACAGAGCTTGCTACGGGCGATGTCGAGCTGGTGGTGGAGTCTTTCCACATGGAATCAGCCGCTGACCCGCTGCCGATGTTGGTGAATAATGATGACGCCGATTTTCCTGAAGCGACGCGCTTGATGTATCGCTTTTTGGATTTGCGCCGCGACAAACTTCACCGCAATATCTTGCTGCGCTCGAACGTGATTTCCTCGCTTCGCCGCCGTATGATTGAGCAAGGATTCACCGAATTTCAAACGCCGATCCTCACCGCATCATCGCCTGAAGGCGCGCGTGATTATCTGGTGCCAAGCCGTGTTCATCCGGGCAAATTTTATGCATTGCCGCAAGCACCGCAAATGTTCAAGCAACTTCTCATGACGTCGGGCTTTGATAAATATTTTCAAATTGCCCCCTGTTTTCGCGATGAAGATGCGCGGGCGGATCGATCTCCCGGTGAATTTTATCAGCTCGATATGGAGATGAGCTTTGTGACGCAAGCCGATGTGTTCGCTGCCATCGAACCCGTATTGCATGGTGTGTTCACCGAATTTTCAAATGGCTGGAAGGTAACGCCCGCACCATTTCCGCATATCACTTACGCCGATTCGATGTTGAAATATGGCAATGACAAACCCGATCTTCGCAACCCG